>CAZXNY010000270.1:0-4301 GCA_964642205.1 uncultured Caulobacteraceae bacterium | reverse complement strand
CGGCGAGCGGGAGACGAAGCCGAGGCGCTGCTGCAGCTCGAGCGAGTCGACCTTGTAGACGACGCCGTCGATCTCGTAGTCGAGCTTGGCGCGCGCGGCCTGGATCGCGTCATACGCCTTGATGAGGGCGGCGGCGTCTTTGCCGCGCGTCATGCGCGGGTTGACCGGAAAGCCCCATTCGCCGAGGCGCTGAATCGCATCGTATTGCGTCTCCGCCAGCGGCGCGGAGAGCTCGCCCCAGCCATGCGTGAAGAACCGGAGCTCGCGGTCGGCGGTGATCGATGCGTCGAGCTGGCGGAGAGCGCCGGCGGCGGTGTTGCGCGCATTCACATAAATCTGGCCGCCCGCTTCGCGCGAGCGTTCGTTGAGCGCAGCGAACGCGCCCTTCTCCATATAGACCTCGCCGCGCACTTCGAGCACGGCGGGCGCGCCTTTGATCTTCTGCGGAATGTCTTTGATGGTGCGCAGATTGGCGGTGACGTCCTCACCCTCGCGGCCATCGCCGCGCGTGGCGCCTTGCACGAACACCCCGTTCTCGTACCGGAGCGACGCAGAAAGCCCATCGATCTTCGGCTCGGCCGTGAACACCGGCGGCGCAGCGAGATTGAGGAAGCGCTGCACGCGCGCGACGAAGGCCTCAACGTCGGCGCCATCGAACGCGTTGTCGAGCGACAGCATCGCGACGGCGTGGCGGACTTTCGCGAACTTCTCGGCGGGCGCGGAGCCGACGCGCTTCGTCGGGCTATCGGCGCGGACTAGCGCGGGGAAACGCGCTTCAATCGCATCGTTGCGGCGCTTCAGTCTGTCGTAGTCGGCGTCGGAGACTTCGGGTGCGTCCTGGCCGTGATAGAGCGCGTCATGCCGCGCGATCTCCTTGGCAAGGCGCAAAAGCTCTCGCTTGGCCTCAGCCTCGGAGAGCGCCTCGGGCGCGATGTCGGACGTGCTTTTTGCAGCCATGCTCAACTCTAATCGTCCCCTCCCCCTTGGGGGAGGGGTAGGGGTGGGGGGCGTTACGCGCTGCTGACGTGTTTGTTTGCGCGCAACGATGATCGTTGCGGCGTTGGGAGGCCCCCTCCCCCGCCCCCGCCCCAAGGGGAGGGGGTGATGTTGAATCAGAAAATCCGGCCGAGCGTGTTGGAGAACCAGCCACGGCGCTCGGCTTCGCCTTGCGAGACAGGCTGGACGCCCCGGCCCTCGAGCACGGCGTAGCTCGCATTGTACCAATCGCTGCCCGGGAAATTGTGCCCGAGGATCGCGGCGGTGCGCTGCGCCTCTTCCGTCATGCCGACCGAGACATACGCCTCGACGAGGCGATGGAGCGCTTCGGGCGTATGCGTCGTGCGCTGATAGTTCGGGTTTTCGATCACCGTGCGGAAGCGGTTGATCGCGGCCAGATGCTGCTCGTTCATCAGATAGAAGCGGCCGATTTCCATTTCTTTGCCGGCCAGCTGATCATACGTCATGTCGATCTTGAGCCGGGCGTCGCGCGCGTAATCGCTTTGCGGATAGCGGCGCACCACTTCCTGCAGTGCGTTGAGCGCAAGCTGTGTCGTGTTCTGGTCGCGGCCGACATCGAGGATCTGCTCGAAGTAGCACGTCGCGATCAGGTAATAGGCGTAGGGCGCGCTTTCGTTGCCGGGATGGAGCGAGATGAAGCGCTGCGCGCTCTCGATCGCGTCATCGTACCGGTTGGCCTGATATTGCGCGTAAGCCGTGAGCAGGATCGAACGGCGCGCCCACGATGAATACGGATAGAGCCGCTCGACTTCGCGGAACGAGGCGACGGCTTCCGTCCAGCGCCCATCGTCCAGCCGGTCGGCGCCGCGATTGTAAATCTCGGCGACCGGCTCTTCGTTGAATTGCTGCGTTTCGCGCGGGCCGCGCCCGCCGCCGATGCACGCGGTGAGGCTGGCCGCCATGAGCACGACGCTCGCGGCCTGAACGAGCTTTCCGACGTTACGGGACATTCAGCGCCTCTCGACCCCGCCGGGCGCCCCTCCCCAGGGCCGCCCGCGCTATGTGAGTCCTGTCCTACATGAGCCCAGCGCGCGCGCAAAGCGGCGGGACCAGTTCGGCGAACCCGTCTGGAAAGAACCCTGGAAAAGCTAGCGGAATCAGCCGCCGGCGGCGGCGAACAACGGCGCATCTTCGTTCTCCCAGCACCACGCCTCGGGCGTGTCCAGGAGCGCGCGCACGAGGCTCGCGTTCAGCGCGTGGCCGGGCTGATCGGCCACGAAGCGGCCCGCGATCGGCGCGCCGAGCAGCGCAAGATCGCCCACCGCGTCTAGCAGTTTGTGGCGGACGAATTCATCGCCGAAGCGAAGCCCCTCCGGGTTCACCACCCGGCCCCCGTCCACCACAACCGTATTGTCGAGCGAGGCGCCGCGCCCGCGGCCCATCGCGTGCAGCTGGGCGACGTCCGACATGAAGCCGAAGGTGCGCGCGTCGGCGATGTCCGTCAGGAACGCCGTGCGCGTAAGCGCGACGCGCTTGTTTTGCACGCCGATCGCCGGATCGGCGAAGCGGATCGTCACGTCGAGATCGAGCCCATCTTCATCCGACGGGAAGAGCGCGGCGCTCTTAGAGCCCATGCGCACTTCGACCGGCGCGAGGATGCGCAGCACACGTTGCGCTGTGTGTTGTTCTTTGAGACCGGCGTTCAGCAGAACCTGCACGAACGGCGCGGACGAGCCATCGAGGATCGGCACTTCCGGGCCATCGACTTCGACGATCAGGTTATCCACACCGAGGCCCGCGCAAGCGGCCATCAGGTGCTCGATGGTGGCGACTTCCACGCCCGCGGCGTTGCGAAGCGTCGTCCCCAAATTCGTGGAGGCTGTGAAATCGGCATGCGCCGGAATCTTGTTATCGACGCCGCGCACGTCGCTGCGCACAAACACGATGCCGGTGTTGGCCGGGGCCGGCGACAGCACGACGCGCGCATGCGCGCCGGAGTGAACCCCAACGCCCGCGCACATGGCCGGACCAGCAATGGTGTGTTGACGCCGCACGAGAACCACCCGATCGCCGGAACCACTCCCCCCAGGGATTTTCCGGCGCTAACCAACTAGGCGCCCTTCGCAGGCGCAGCAACACACGTTGCGTTACGGTTTGTGACGGTTAACCAATGACCAGCAAGCGTCTCAAAACATGACCTTTTCGCCCCCTCGCCCGGCCGCGTTCGGCAAGCTCTACGACAAGCTGATGGCGTACGCGCAGACCGGCGGCGAAGATGCCGCGGCGGCGGCCAAGAAGGCCGGCGCGCTGGCCGCGGGCATCGACAATCCCAAGGCAGAGGCGGCGTTCCGGCTGGCGCTCCAACTCGACCCGCTGGACGGCGGCCCGCGCGTGGCGCTGAGCCGCCTCACGGCCGAGGCCGGCGACCTCGACGCCGCCTGGCGCGCCGCGGGCGAAGCCTTCAGCGCCGCAATCGATGAAGGAGACCGGACGCTGGCCGCCTTCGTGCTCGGTGAGATCGCCGAGGCGCGCGGCGACCAGGAATCCGCGCGCCAAGCCTATGTCGCCGCGCGCACCTTGGCCGACACTGTGCTCAAGGCCGATCCCCACGATCTCTCCGCCGCGCTCGATCTCGCGGCGGCGCGCCAGCGCCTGGCCGAACTCGACCTGGCGGATGGCGATGTCGCGAACGCGCGCGCGGGCCATGAAGCGGCGCTCGCGCTCTTTTCGGCGCTCGCGGACGGGCCGCGCGGCGATCCGGCGCTGAAAGCCGACTGCGCCTTCTCCGCCGCACGCCTCGCCGATCTTGCGGCAGCGCGCGACGACCTCTCCGCCGCCAAGACGCATGTGCTGCAAGCCGAGGGCTTCTACGGCGCGATCGGCGCGCCGCGCGAACCGGGGCTGATCGAAGCGCGCGCTGCCCTTTCAGCGCTAAAGGCCGAGATCGCCCGGCGTGAAGGCGCTTGGGACGAGGCTCGTGTGGCGATGGGCGCGGCCTTGGCTGCGCGCGTGGCGCGTGCGGCCAGCGATCCGGCGCAGCGCGCCGCTCTCCTCTCCGCGTGGCGCCAAGATGCGGCGCTCGCCTCGCAGGCAGGCGACGCGCCGCATGCGGAAGCCGCGCGCCGGCAAGCGCGCGCGCTCGCCAAAACGCTGGCCGATGAAGCCGATGGCGCTGACGCGGCGGTGCGCGTGCGCCTTCTGACGTTGTTCGAAACCGGCGCTGGCGCGCTGGCGGCGGGCGCGATCGAAGAAGCGCGCCGCGATCTCGCGGACGCCGTGCGCTTGGCCGATGACCGGCTCGCGAACGCGCCGACCGATCGCGCGCGCACCGATGAACTCGCGGC
>CAZXNY010000269.1:0-4347 GCA_964642205.1 uncultured Caulobacteraceae bacterium | reverse complement strand
CGCGCCCGCAACTGCAACCTCGGTGCAGTGTCGGTCACGGGTCACACCGATACGTCCGGCTCGCCGGCGTACAACATCGGCCTGTCGGAGCGTCGTGCTTCGGTGGTGCGTGATGCGCTCGTTGCGCGCGGCCTCCCGGCCGGTGCGATCACGACCGCAGCGCGCGGTGAAACGGAACTCGCGCAAGCCACGCGCGACGGCGTCCGTGAGCCGCTCAACCGCCGTACCGCGGTCACGATCAGCTTCCGCTAATCGTACCAGCGCAAAGCGAAAATGGACGGGCCTGGCGCAAGCCGGGCCCGTTTCATTTTGGCCGGACCCACGCGCTAGAGATTGCGTTGGCGGTAGATCGAGAAGCCCAGCCCCGAGCCAACGATCTCGGCAATCAACGGTCGAAGATCATCGACGACCCGTAGTGGAATTCCGGCAATCTCGTGCTTGGTGATCAGGTCGCCGACCGGAGCAACTGAGAGCGGGCGCACACGCGCGCGCGCGATCCAATGGCCCGCTTCGCCGTCGTGCAGCACGAAGGGCGCCGGATCGAACGCATAGACGTAGAGCGCGCAAGCGCGCATCGCGGCAAGCCAATCGGTTTGGATGGCGTGCAGGCGCGCGGCGGCGCCGAGTAAGGCGTGTGCGCTTTCGCCGTCGCGCAACCAGCAGCATGCCCGCGGGCAGTCGCGCGGAAACCAGAAGCCCGGCGCATGCGCCGCGTCGATCGCCCAAACCAGCGGCTCCTCGCCGGCGCGGCTTGCGGCGATGTGCGGCGCGAACATTTCAATCCTCGGGTTCTCGGAGAAGTGAAACAGCACCGGACGCGTCTCCAAAGCGCTCGCCGTAACGCGGCGCCGGTGGCGCGTCAGCCCCTTCGCGCCGCGTCGATCTTGGCGACGTCGATCTTCTTCATCTCCATCATTGCGGCGAAGGCGCGTTGGGCCTCGGCGCCACCGGCCGCCATCGCCTCGGTCAGTGTGCGCGGCGTGATCTGCCAGGAGACGCCCCACTTATCCTTGCACCAGCCGCATTCGCTTTCCTGGCCGCCATTGCCGACGATCGCGTTCCAATATTTGTCGGTCTCGGCCTGATCCTCGGTTTGGATTTGAAACGAGAACGCTTCGCTGTGTTTGAACGTAGGGCCGCCATTGAGGCCAATGCAGGGAATGCCGCACACGGTGAAATCTACCGTGAGCGCGTCGCCAGCCTTGCCGCTCGGAAAGTCGCCGGGCGCGCGGTTCACAGCGCCGACTGAGCTATCGGGAAATGTCGCGGCGTAGAAGCGCGCGGCGGCTTCGGCGTCCTTGTCGTACCACAGGCAGATCGTGTTCTTGTTCATGGGCGGTTCCTTCCGCGCGTTGCGCGCCAAGAGAAGAACGGCTGAACACGGCAACTGATCCGCGCGCAAGCAGGCGGCCTTAGTCGCGCGCCTGGTTCTTCAAGAACGCGGACACAGACCCATCCCAGCCGCATGCGGCGCAGCGCCCGTTCCGCATGTCATGCGCGCAGGCGGGATAGCCATAGAGCTGGTGCGCGCACTCCGCGCACAGCCCTGCCATCTGTGAGCGCGCGCGGATGAACGCGCTGCCGCACTCATCGCATTCGCCTTGTGTATCTTCGCTCATCGCGCCCGCGCTGCGCCTTGCGGGCCCGCCCCGCTCATTTCGGCGCCCGCATCATCGGGCAAACGCACGAACCAGAACAACCCGAGCAGCGTGATCACCGCCATCACCGCGAACACTGGCGAGATCACCGCAACGGTGATGTCCGTGGTGCGATGCGCCTCAAGCGAGAGATGCAGCAGCACCGCCGCGAGACCGACGCCGATCGATTGCGACAATTGCTGGCCCATCGACGACAACGTCGAGGCGCGGCTCATGCGCTCCTGCTCGATATCCGCGTAGGCAAGACCGTTGAGGCTGGTGAATTGGAGCGAGCGGAAGAAGCCGCCGATCAGCAGGATCGCAAGCAACAAGACGTGCGGCATCTGCGGCGTGAAGAACGCGTAGAGGAACATGAGCACAGCGGAGATGACGCCGTTCCAGATCAGGATGCGCTTGAAGCCGAACTTGCGGATGAGCGGTGGCGCGGTCGTTTTCATCGCAAGCGCTCCGGCCGCAGCGGCGAACGTCGTGAGGCCCGCTTCGAACGCCGTCATCCCGAAGCCGAGCTGCAGCAAGAGCGCAAGCAGGAACGGCGTCGCGCCCATTGCGAACCGGAGGAACGCGCCGCCGACGATGGAAGCGGAGAACGTTTGAAACTTGAAGATCGTCGGATCGAGGATCGGGTTCGGCGTGCGCTTGGCGTGCTGCAGAAACAGCCAAAGGCACGCCGCCCCACCGAGCAGCATCAGCGTGATGACGTACCAAGGCAACGCGCCGCGGCCGAGGTTCTCAAACCCGAACACGAGGCCGGCGCAGGCAAGCGCCGTAAGCACGAACCCTTTCCAGTCGAGCGGCGCGCGCGCCTCTTCGCGCACGTCAGGCACGTAGAGCGACACGAGAACAACGCCGATGATGCCGATCGGAATGTTGAGAAAGAAGATCCAGCGCCAGTCGCCGAATGTGACGATCGCGCCGCCGATCGGCGGGCCCAGCATCGGGCCGAGCAGGCCTGGCATCGTGAGGATCGCGAGCGCGCCGACGAGTTGCGCCTTCGGCACGGTGCGCAGCAGCACGAGGCGGCCAACCGGCATCAGCATCGCGCTCGCGGCGCCCTGCACGATGCGCGCGGCGAGCAATTGCTCCAACGATTGCGCAAAGCCGCAAAGCGCCGAAGCGAGCGTGAAGACAACAATAGCGGACGTAAACACGACGCGTGCGCCATGACGGTCCGCGAGCCAGCCGCTGATCGGGAGAAACACGGCTGCCGCCAAGAGATACGCGGTGATCGCGAGGTTCAGCGCGAGGGGGCTGACCTCCAGCGCATGCGCCATCGTGGGCAGCGCGTTGGAGATCACGGTGGCGCTCAGCGTCTGCATGAAGAGCGCCGAGCCGATGATGGCGGGGACAAGCCAGTCGGGGCGCTGCTTCACCGGCGCGATGGCTTCGCCTTCGATCGGTTCATCGTCCGCGATCTCGGTCATCGCCCGTCCTCCGCAAGATCGGTCAGCGCAGAGAGCGCGGCCGCGAGCGCTGTGCGATCGGCGGTGCTGAGCTTCGCGAGGCGCGCGGCGAGCCAATCGTTGCGGCTCTTGCGAATGTCTTCCAGCGCACGCGCGCCGGATTTGGTAAGCAAAAGACCGACGCGGCGCTTGTCTTCGCTGTCGGCGTCGCGCGCGATCCAACCGGCTTCTTCGAGGCGCTTCACATGCGCGCTCATCGCGGGCTTGGAAATCTGCTCGCGCTCTGCCAGCTCAGAGACGCCGACGCCCGGGTTCTTCAGCACAATGGTCATCAACTGCGCATCGAGCGCGGAGACCCCAAAGCGCTGCGCCTCACGGCGGAGATTGCGGGAGAGGCGAAGCACGACAGGACGGAGGCGCTCAGCCAAGGCGGCGGGCGTGCTCTCCCCACGCGTAGGCGCAAGCGATTCGAGCGGCGGCATGACAGTTAGGTAGCCTAACTATCTTACCGGAACAAGGCGGCGCGCCGGGATGCCGCAACCCGGCGCGCCGTTGTGCAACTAGGCTGGCGCGAACACCGGGACGGGCGGGCCGTTCTCGGTCGGCTGGAAGAGCACTTTGACCCTCATGCCGATCTTGAGCGCCTTGAAGTCGCAATCGACGAAGTTCGTCAGCACGTGCACGCCTTCGGTCATCTTCACGTAGCCGATGGCGTACGGCCCCGTCGGTGAACGGTGCATCACGCTGTACGTGTAGATTTCGCCGACGCCCTTGGTTTCTTCCCACTCGGTGTTGGCGGAGAAGCAATACGGGCAGAGCGCGCGCGGATAATAGTGCGGCTCTTTGCAATCCTTGCAGCGCTTGATCAGGAACTTGCCCTCGGCGCACGCATCCCAGAAGGGCTTGCTTTCAAGGTTCACCGAAGGAGCCGGAATTTTGCGCGGCCATTTCTTTTCGTCGGCCATAGGCCCTACTCCCGTTCCATGATGACTGTGGCCGAGCCGTGGCGCGTGCCGAGCGAGCCGCCCGTGCCATGCGCGATGACGAGGTCGCAGTTTTTGACTTGAACTTTTGGATGCGCTTCGCCGCGCGCTTGACGCACCGCTTCGATCACCTTGGTGATGCCGCCGCGATTGGTCGGGTGGTTGTTGCAGAGGCCGCCGCCATCGGTGTTGAACGGCAGCTTGCCAACACCGCTGATGAGATTGCCGTCGGCAACGAACTTGCCGCCCTCGCCCTTCTTGCAGAAGCCGAGGTCTTCCAGCTGCATCAGCACGGTGATGGTGAAG
>CAZXNY010000268.1:0-4354 GCA_964642205.1 uncultured Caulobacteraceae bacterium | reverse complement strand
ATGCGACAGCGGCGGCGCAGGTATTGGTTGAACACCTCCACGTGCCGCGCTTCGTCGAACGTCTGTGACGCGGCGTAGGGCTTCGCGGCCGCCGTCGGCGCGCACGAGACGAGCTGCGAGGCCACCAGAAGCGCGCCCTGCTCGCCGTGCATGAACTGAGACATCGTCTGCGCCTGCGAGCGCCAAGCGAACTCGACCTTCTGTTCGGGCGTAAGCGCTTGGTACTTCGGGTGCGCGGCGAAGCCGTTGACCGCGTCCTGCATGCCGCCGTCCGGGCTTTCGGTGCGCGGAAACGGCACGGACCAATCGACGTCGAATTCGGTGTTCCAGTTGAACTTCTTGCCAAGCTCATAGAGCCGGCGAATTTTCGCGTTCGCGGCTTCGTAATCCCAGTTGAACGAGCCGGTCAGCGGCGTGTTGAAGATTTCGCGCACGACCTCGACGTCGTCGGACGACATCCGGTCGGCGAGTTCATCGTCGAATGTCTGGACTTCCCGCGGCGGGCCTTGGACGAGCGTGACGCGCATGAGTGTCTCCCTGGCGGCGCCGGTTGCGCATCTGCGAGCGCTTCTCAAAACCTGACGCTGGCGTCATTTTTGCGCGGAGAGCCGCCAGACGTTTGATCTGACGCAAACGCGCTCTAGGGCCGCAGCCCATTTTGGGCGCCTTCGGTTTCGAGCGCGCCGAGATAGGCGATCAGCGCATCGATCTGCTGAACGCTGAGATCGAACGCCGGCATGCGCGCATCGCCGACGTGGATGCCCGCGCGCAGTTCTTCCGCCAACACATCGAACCGGTAGCGCGCGCGGATGTGACGGAACGCGGGCGCATCCGGCAGCGGGCTCGCGCCAGCTTCACCGACGGCGTGGCACGAAGCGCATTCGGCCTCCGCGATCGCCCGCCCGGTCGCGACCTGATCACCCGCGGCGGCGGGCGGCGCCTCGGCCTGCGTCTGCGCACACGCGGCGAGCGCAAGCGCGGCTGCTGCCGCGAGGAGACGCTTGTCAGAAAAGAGCCGCACGTGCATCGCAGTGACAAAGCCCGGCGCAAGACCGGGCGCCTTGAGGCGCATCAAGTGGAGGCATCGCGATGGCCGTCGAAGAAGAGCGGTTCCGCTTCAAGGGCGCGGACGGCGTGGAGATCGCCGGCTATCGCTGGCGCGCTGCCGGCAAGGCGCCGAAGGCGGCGATGGTCGTGGCGCATGGCGCGGCCGAGCACGCGCTTCGGTACAAAGAACCGCTCACGCCGCTGATCGAGGCTGGCTACGCGATCTACGCGGAGGATCATCGCGGCCACGGCCTCACCGCGAGCGAAGCCGAGCGCGGCAAGCTCGATGCGCAAACCGTGATCGGCGATCTCGCGCGCCTCACGGAGCGTGCGCGAGCTGAGAACCCCGGCAAGCCGGTGATCTTCATGGGCCACTCGCTCGGCTCGATGATGGGGCAAGGCTACGTGCTCGATCATCACGGGCTGATCGATGCATTCGTGCTCTCCGGCACGCTCGACATGATCACGGCGTTTTCCAATCCGCGCCCGCCCGCGGCGGCGTTCGGCGACAAATCGCGCGAGAAGTTCGCGTGGCTTTCGCGCGATGTGGCGGAGGTCGATAAATATGTCGCCGATCCGCTGTGCGGCTTTGCGCTCGCGCCCGAGACGCTGGCGAGTTTTGCGCCGGTCGCGCAGCGCGCGGGCGACATCGAAGAGATCAAGAAGCTCCCGAAGCGCCTGCCGGTTTATCTCTTCGTCGGCGACGAAGACCCGATCAACCGCGAGCTCGCCTTCTTCACGCCGCTGGTGGAGCGCTACAAAGCCGCCGGCATGAGCGACGTGACGGCCAAGGTCTACAAGGGCGGGCGGCACGAGATGCTGAACGAAACCAACCGCGCCGAGGTCGTGGCCGATCTCCTAGCGTGGTGCGACCGCGCGATCGCGCGCTAAGGAGCGAGCACATGGCGGACTACGATCTCATCATCATCGGCGGCGGCATCGGCGGCGCGGCGCTCGCGGCCGTGATGGCGCGCGCGGGCAAAAGCGTGCTCGTGCTCGAAAAGAGCGAGCGCTTCGAAGACCGCGTGCGCGGCGAATGGATTGCGCCGTGGGGTGTGACGGAGACCAAGCGCGTTGGGCTCTACGACACGCTGATGGCGGCGGGCGGCCACCACCTCGCGACGCATGTGTCGTTCGACGAGCACCGCTCGCCCGAGCAATCGCGCGAACGCACGCTGCCGCTCTCCATCTTCGCGCCGGACGTGCCCGGCCCGCTCTGCATCGGCCACCCGCACCATTGCCAGACGCTCTATGACGAAGCCGGCAAAGCGGGCGCGGAGATGCTGCGCCCTGTCGTGGTCGAGAAGATCGATCCCGCCGCGCGCGCCGTGACGTTCACGCATAACGGCCAAAAGCGCACCGCGAGCGCAAAGCTCCTCGTCGGCGCCGATGGGCGCCAGAGCGAAACGCGCGAAGCGTGCAAGATCACGCTGCACCAAGACACGCCGCACCACATGTTCGCGGGCCTGCTGATCGAAGGCGCGCACGATTGGAATCCGACCGAGCAAGCGATCGGCACCGAAGGCGATTTCGCGTTCCTCGCCTTCCCGCAAGGCAATGGCCGCGTGCGCATCTACGGCTCGTTCGCGCTCGATCAGCGGCGGCGCTTTGCGGGCGAAGACGGCGCGCGCGCGTTTCTCGACGCGTTCCGCATGAAGAGCGCGCCCGACAACGCAAAGCTCGCGAGCGGCGCGCCCGCCGGCCCGCTGCTCGCCTATCTCAATTCGGATTCGTGGACCGATGAGCCCTTCATCGAAGGCTGCGTGCTGATCGGCGACGCCGCGGGCTGGAACGATCCGATCATCGGCCTCGGGCTGTCGATCACGTATCGCGACGTGCGCATCGTGAGCGACATCCTGAAGGCGAGCGACGATTGGAGCGCCGCGGCCTTCGCGCCCTACGCCGAAGAACGCGCCGAACGCATGCGGCGGCTACGGTTTGCCGCGTCCATCACCAGCGCGCTCGACGCCGAGTTCACACCGGAAGCGTCCGCACGCCGCGCGCGGCATCATGAGCGGAGCGCGACCGATCCGAGCTTAGGCGCGCACGCGATCGCGGTGATGGCGGGGCCAGAAAACGCGCCGCCGGAAGTGTTTACGGAAGAGCACCGACGGCGGGTGCTGGGTTAGATTGACTTCGCTTAGCTAGCTTGGCGGCTTCGCCACATAGCGGGGGAGCAGGTCAAAATGCACAGGTGTCGTCTTGTGAGACTCAACAAGATCGACACCATTTGGGCTGACTCGCAGCTCAACGTTGCGCGTAACCGGGCTATCGATGTGAGCGACCCACGAGGAAATAAGCTCAAGATTGCCAGCTGACCAAAAGGCACGGGACTCAAGAACATTTTCATGCGCCGCGCGGAGATTATCCAGCGCATCTTCCACCGACTGACGCAAAGCGACAAGGCGACCGCGAACAACAGCTCCCGTTATCGCTTCTTGAAGGGAAGACTTTCCAGACAAATACCCGACCACTTCAGGCTCAAGCCGCCTTATTAGCGCAGAGGATACGCATGGTCGGGAAACACCGTTTGCGCCGCTAATCTTACCAAATGCTGACCGGCTGTTCCGCAGGCGATACTCGCCGTCGGCACCCAATACTTGCTGTTGCGAGTACAAGAAAAGTTGTCCATCCGCACGTCGCGCCGCGACAATCTGTGCGAACAAGTCAGGACAGTTGATCTCAAGGGACCGCGCGGCGCGATCCGCGTCATTCGAAGCAGTTTGCAAATGCTGATAGAAAAGGCGCCAAGCTCCGAGTGCTTGTAGGAGGCGCTTTAGCCCGCCTTCCGCCAACCGCTCGGCTTCCCTGCGCTTGTGTGCGCTCAACGCGGAAGCAAATAGCGCCTCAAACTCAACGCCACCGCAGTCCGGCCCGACAACATACCACCAGCCGTTTTCGTATGAAGCAATGTAGCCGTTGGTCGTGAACTTGTGAGCTACGTTGCAAAGATTGCATTGGATGCGCGACTTATCAGTCCACTCCGCGTTGACTGAAATGCGTCCAAGTATTTGAAACGCCCCGTTCTCCGGCGGCGACTCTTTGTGAGGCCGAACTGCAAAGTGGTGCTCTGGCCGACTGTTCCCGGCCGACCACGTTCGGAATGCCGCTTCCTGAGCACCAATCGACGCCCCAACGAACGGACCCGCCGCCTGCTGGGCATTTACTGCATGAGACAATACGCCCTCGCAGTGAGGCGACGGCCGAATGTGCCGCCACCGCAATGCTAATGCGATTCTCGGTTGTGTTAATAAATGGAGCGGGCGAGGCGATTCGAACGCCCGACCCCAACCTTGGCAAGGTTGTG
>CAZXNY010000267.1:0-4393 GCA_964642205.1 uncultured Caulobacteraceae bacterium | reverse complement strand
CAGCAAAGCCGGCTGCAAGCGCGACAAGCGCGGTGATGAGAAGGCCACGCAGACGAGGCGTCACTGGCCACCCTCAAGCAGCGTGGAGGGAGCAAGCGAGGAATGGATCGCGAAGGGCGAACTGTCCTCCGATTGGGCTGCTGCGACGCCGCTGGCGAACGCGCCGGTTGTCAGCATCATGGCCGCCAGCGCCGCGCGCCAGCCCCATACGGCGCCGCGCGGCGCCTGACGGCGCGCGCCATCAATCCGCGCCCAGACGGCAGGCTCGAATTGATCCAGACGCCGATCGGCGGGCGCGTCGCGAAGGCGGGACAGGAGCTGTTCAAGACGGTCGGTCATGCACGATCCATGAGTTGTCGCTATTCATTACGCACGGAGCTGAGCATTCCCTCAAGGCCATTCGGCGAGGGTTTTTGCGGGAGCGTGCGTAGCTCTAAGAAGCGGACAAAGGAGCGACGGACGAATGAAGCGGATTCTGGATCGGCTCGCCAGCCGGCGCGGCGTGCTCCGCGGCGCAGCGCTCGGCTCCTTGGTACTTGCCGCCTCGTGCGCGGCGGCGGAGCCGGTGCAGGCGCTGGTCGTGCATCGTGATCCGGGGTGCGGGTGTTGCCATGTGTGGGTGGCGCACATGCAGCAGACTGCGCGGTTTGAAGCCTCGGTGCGTGACGAAGCCGATATGCCCGCTCTGAAGCGACGCCTCGGCGTGCCGGCGGACTTGGCCTCATGCCATACGGCCGAAGTCGCCGGTTTCATCATCGAAGGGCATGTGCCCGCGGCGGACGTTCAGCGCCTTCTGCGCGAGCGCCCGCGAGGCGTTGTCGGTTTGGCGACGCCCGGCATGCCGCTTGGTTCGCCCGGCATGGAGCAGGCCGACGGGACAAGCGAAGCGTTCGACGTATTCGCATTTCGCACTGACGGATCGCGTGAGGTTTTCACACATCACGTTGCGCGCGCTTGAGCGAAAGCAAATCGCACGCGCGCAGCGTGAATGCCGTCCGCAATTAGCGCCTTTTTTTGCGGCGCGTCACGGGTGATGCGGCGAGGTCGTCCAGGATGGGGCAGTCGGAGCGGTCATCGCCATGGCAGTGCTGGGAAAGATCGCGCAGCGTGCGAAGCACGGCGCGCATTTCCTTCATGCGCCTTTCGAGGTCCGCGATGTGCGTTTCGGCGAGGCGTTTGACTTCGCGCGAAGGGCGCTTGCGGTCACGCCACAAGGCAAGCAGCGCGCCGACTTCCTCCAGCGAAAAGCCGAGGTCACGCGTTCTGCGGATGAATTGGAGGATCGAGACGTCGTCGTCGCCATAATCACGATAGCCGTTGTCGCGACGTGCCGCTGGGCGAAGCAGGCTGATGCTCTCATAATAACGGATCATCTTGGCCGACACGCCAGAGCGTTCCGAGGCGTCGCTGATGTTCATGAGTCTGTTTTCTCGCGGAACTTTTCGAGCTTGACCTTCCTATTGTGGGAAGGTGCACGCTCTGTTTCAAGTCAAATCAGGAGCGCGGTGCGATCCGCGTAAAATCCATGAATCAGTCCGATCATCACCACGAGCACGCCGCACACGCGGACCCCAAGCGCGACCCGGTTTGCGGCATGGTCCCAAAACCCGATACGCCGCACCGGCTGATGCATGACGGCGAAGAGGTGCTGTTCTGCAGCGCCGGATGCAAAACCAAATTCACCGCCGATCCCGCGAAGTACGCCAAGCCCGCGCCTGAATATGCGAGCTGTTCTGCGGGCCAGCATGGCGCGCATAGACATGCACATCAGCATCCGTCAGGGCCGCCGCCCGCGGACGCACCCGCCGGCGCCAAGTGGACGTGCCCGATGCACCCCGAGATCGTGCGCGACGGACCCGGCTCATGCCCGATCTGCGGTATGGCGTTGGAGCCGATGACGCCAAGCGCGGATTCTGGCCCTAATCCAGAACTGGTGGACATGCGGCGGCGCTTCATCGTGAGCGCCGTCATCGCCGTTCCTGTGCTTGCTCTTGAAATGGGCCGCCATCTCTTCGGCGTTGATCGCATCGTGGCGCCGGCGCTCAATCCGTGGCTCCAATTCCTGCTGGCGACGCCTGTCGTGTTGTGGGGCGGCTGGCCGTTCTTCGAACGCGGTTATCAATCTCTTCAGACACGCCATCTCAATATGTTCACGCTGATCGCGCTCGGCACCGGCGTTGCGTGGATTTACAGCGTCGTTGCACTCGTGGCGCCAAGCGTGTTTCCGCCGCAATTCCGCGATGCGCATGGGCTGGTGTCGGTCTATTTCGAGGCGGCCGCCGTCATCACCGTCCTCGTGCTGCTCGGGCAGGTTCTCGAATTGCAGGCGCGCGAGCGCACCAGCGGCGCCATCCGGGCATTGCTTGATCTCGCGCCCAAGACGGCGCGGCGCATCACGGATGGCGGCGAAGAGGAAGTTTCTCTCGACGGCATTCTGGTCGGCGACCGCTTGCGTGTGCGCCCCGGTGAAAAGACGCCGGTGGACGGCGTCGTGCTAGACGGTCGCTCTACGCTCGATGAATCCATGGTCACGGGAGAGTCTATGCCGGTGACGCGCGGTGTGGGCGAGAAAGTGATCGGCGGCACGCTCAACCAAACAGGCGCGCTCGTCATCGAAGCGCAGCGCGTCGGACGCGACACGATGCTGTCGCAGATTGTGCAGATGGTCGCCGACGCGCAGCGCTCGCGGGCGCCGATCCAGCGCATGGCCGACGCTGTGTCCGGTTGGTTTGTGCCGGCCGTGATCGGGATCGCCATCCTCGCCTTCGTCGGCTGGGCGCTGGTCGGACCTGAACCGCGTCTCGCCTATGGGCTGATCGCCGCCGTGTCGGTCCTCATCATCGCCTGTCCGTGTGCGCTGGGGCTTGCGACGCCGATGTCAATCATGGCCGGTGTCGGGCGTGGCGCGCACGCGGGCGTGCTGATCAAGAGCGCCGAAGCGCTGGAGCATTTCGAGAAGGTCGACACGCTTGTGCTCGACAAGACCGGCACGCTGACCGAGGGCAAGCCCGCTGTGGTCGCCATCCAGACCAACGGCATGGAAGAACCAGAATTGCTGCGCCTCGCAGCGAGCCTCGAAAACCGTAGCGAGCATCCGTTGGCGTTGGCCATCGTTACGGCGGCAAAGGATAGAGGTGTGGCGCTGGTCGAACCGAGTGAATTCGATTCACCCACTGGCAAGGGCGTTATCGGCATCGTTGAAAGCAAGCGCCTGGTTCTCGGCGCGGAACGCTATCTTTCGGAACTGAGCATTGATGCGACGCCGCTCCACAGTGCGGCCGAGACGATGCGATCCGATGGCGCCACTGCGATCTATGTCGCGGTGGACGGCGTCGTGCGCGGCGTTTTTGCGATTGCGGACCCGGTCAAGGACAGCACGCCGGCCGCGCTTGCGGCTCTGCGCGCAGAGGGCGTGAGGCTCGTCATGCTCACGGGTGATAATCGCACCACGGCGGAAGCTGTCGCGCGCAAGCTTGGGCTCGATGAGGTCGAGGCCGAAGTGCTGCCGCAGGACAAGTCACAGATCGTGGCCAAGCTGAAAGCGCAGGGCCGCGTCGTCGCCATGGCGGGCGACGGCGTCAATGACGCGCCTGCGCTGGCGGCGGCCGATGTCGGTATCGCGATGGGCACCGGCACGGATGTGGCGATGGAAAGTGCGGGCGTCACGCTCCTGAAGGGCGATCTCGGCGGTATCGCGCGGGCGCGCGCGATTTCCAAGGCGACGATGAACAATATCCGCCAGAATCTGTTCTTCGCCTTCGCTTACAACGTCGCTGGCATTCCGATCGCCGCGGGCGTGCTCTATCCGCTCACCGGCGATCTACTATCGCCGATGATCGCGGCGGCAGCGATGGCGCTGTCGTCAGTCTCGGTGATAGGCAACTCATTGCGGCTGGGCGCGGTGAAGATATGAGCACGCCGAATGCATTGGGGGCGGGTCCTGCAGAGAAGCCCTACACGCCAGCATTGGGCCGTAAAGCGCTTACGCCGTTCTACGATGCCGCCATCGCGCTGGCGACGCGTGAGAGCGTCTGGCGCGGTCGCATGATTGAAGCAATCGCGTTGAAGTCTGACGAGCGGCTACTCGATGTGGGTTGTGGCACGGGATCGCTTCTTTCGGCTCTGGCGGGGAGAACGCCCAGCGCCGCGCTTGTCGGGCTCGATCCCGATCCGGATGTGCTCGCACGCGCGAAGCGGCGCGCCGGGGCGCATATTGCCTTCGAGCAAGGGTTTCTGGACGAGGCGTTTGTTTCGGCGCACGCGCCCTTCGACGTGGTGGCAAGTTCGCTGGTGCTGCACCAAACACCGCTTGAGACTCAGCGGCGCATTCTGCGGCACATGCGCGAGGCGCTCCGGCCCGGTGGGCGATAATGCATCGCGGACTATGGACTGC
>CAZXNY010000266.1:0-4395 GCA_964642205.1 uncultured Caulobacteraceae bacterium | reverse complement strand
CGCGCCACCAAGCGCTCCATAAAGCGCGCGCCCTCGTCGATCTGCGTGCGCGCGATCCACTCGTTCGGCTGGTGCGCTTGCAGGATCGAACCCGGCCCGCAAATCACCACCGGCATGCCCGCGCGCTGAAACAGCCCGGCTTCCGCCGCGTAGGATGCAACTTCCTGCCCGTTATCGCCCGTCAGCGCGCGCGCCAAAACCTCCGCCTCGCTATCGCGCTCCGGCGCCAGCGCAGGTGTGGCGGAGCGGCGATGCACATGCACGCCGCCCTCCGGCGCGCGGCGCTTGATGTCCGCATCCACCGCCGCCGCCGCTTCCATGAAGCGCGTCGCGTAATATTCGGGATCGACATCCGGGGGGCAGCGCAAATCCCACTGAAACTCGCAGCGCCGCGCCAAAATATTCCCTGCTGTGCCGCCATTGACGATCCCGATGGTCATGGACGCGCCCGGCGGATCGAACGCGCTCGCCTTGTCCGCCTTCGCGCGCGCCTCTTCCGCCATGTCGCCGACAAGACGCATCAGCTTCAGCGCTTCCATGATCGCCGAAACGCCCTGCCCGGTCTGGCTCGAATGCGCCTCGCGCCCCGTCACCTCGACGCGAAACGTCGAAATGCCCTTGTGCCCGGAGACGACCTTCATCAGCGTCGGCTCACCGACAATCACCGCGCTCGGCGCCGGCACATGCGCAAGCTGCGCGATCAAGCGCGGCGCGCCAAGGCAGCCAATCTCTTCATCATACGAAAACGCCAGCACGATCGGCCGCTTCAGCTTAGCCGCCAGCGCATCATCGACATAGGCAAGCGCAAGCGCGAGGAAGCTCTTCATATCCGCGACGCCGCGACCGTAGAGCTTGTCGCCCACGCCCGTCAGCTTGAACGGATCGGTCGCCCAATCCTGCCCATCGACGGGCACCACGTCCGTATGCCCCGAAAGCACGACGCCGCCCGCAACCTCCGGGCCAACGATCGCGTAGAGGTTCGCCTTGGCGCCATCGTCGTTCAGCACGCGCGTCGAGGAAACGCCGCGCGCGCGCAGAAAATCTTCGACCCATGCGATCAGCGCGAGATTGGAATTGCGGGACGTCGTGTCGAACGCGATCAGCGCATCGAGAATCTCGAGAGCCCGCGCCGCACTCATCGCGCTTGCGGCGCCCGGTGGATTTGCCCGCCCGCCGTCGCGACCGCGAGCAATTGAATACGGAACGTCAGCGCCGCGTTCGGCGGAATCCCGGGCGGCGAGCCTTGCACGCCGTAGCCAATCTCCGGCGGGATATACGCCGTGATCGCATCGCCCGGCCGCATCTGCAGCAGCGCTTCGGTAAAGCCCGGAATGAGCCCATCAACAGGAAACTCCGCCGGCTCCCCGCGCTGGATCGAGCTATCGAACACTTCGCCGTTCGCGAGGCTGCCCTGGTAATGCACCAGCACCTGCCCGTCGCGCGTCGCGCGCGGCAGGCTCTGGTTCGAACTTTCCTGCTGGCGCTCAATCAGAAGACCGGACGGAAACGCCTGCACGCCGGGGCGCGCGCGCTGCTCGGCCATGAATTGCTGCGCGGCCGCAAGGTTCGTCTCCGCGACGCGCGCTTGCTCCGCTTCCGTGCGCTCGATCTGCGCGAGCACGCTCTCGTTCTGCCCGCACGCGGCGGCGGCAAGCGCTAAAGCAACAACGGCAAAGCGCATCAGGCGGCGTCCACGTTCGGTTGTGTCCATGTCTCTTTCTCTGCGGCGGCTTCCCACGCGCGGAAAGCATCATCCGCGAAGATCGCGTCACAATAGGCTTGCGCCACCGGCGAAACGGAAATCGCGTACGTGCGAATACGGGTGGCGACCGGCGCGAACATCGCGTCAGCAATGGTGCGCTTGCCAAACAGGAACGGCCCGCCAGCGCCAAAGCGCGCGCGCAGATCGCCCCACAATTCTTCGAGCCGCGCGAGATCCATGCGCACGTCCTCGGCCCATTCGCGCGGCGCCGCGCGGCGGCGAATGTTCATCGACGCATCGCGCCGGAGCGCGGCAAAGCCCGAATGCATCTCCGCGCTCGCTGTGCGCGCCATCGCGCGCGCGACTGGATCGGCCGGCCACAGAGCGGCGCCGGGCGCCTGCTCATGCGCCCACTCACTGATCGCGAGCGAATCCCACATCGTCTCGCCGCTATCCAATTTGAGCGCCGGCACGCGCCCGCTCGGGCTCACCGCGAGAATGTTGGCTTGCTTGGATTTGCCGTAACCCAGCATGCCAAGCTCAAGCACGCGCTCTTCGAACGGAAGCCCCGCCCATTTCAGCGCAAGCCATGGCCGCATCGACCACGACGAATAATTCTTGTTCCCGATATAAAGCACAGGCATGGCCGCGCACTTGCCGCGAGAACCGGGCCCAAATCAAGGCCGCCCGGCCGCTTAGGGGATGCGTAAGTCGCGCAAACGCTGAGAGAGCTGCGCCGCCGTCTCGTGCACGACGTCCTTCGCATCTTCTAAGGCGACACGCCGGCGTACGTCTCCGTGCAGCAGCGCGCGCAGGCGCCCAAGCGCAGGCGGCGGCGCAATCAGCACCAGCGCGTCGAACGCGTCAGCGTGCTCCGTCACGCTCGCTGCGAGCCGCCTCAGGAAGTTCTGCTCTTCGCGGTCATGCAAATTGCTTTCGCCCTCCATGCCGTGGCGATGCGCGCCGACCGATTCGAAGCTGCGCGGCGGGCGATCCTGCGCCTCGTAACGGTCTTCCTCGGCCAGCGTCATAGCCCAATCCGCGCGCTCCCGCAGCGGCGCGCCGCGCCGCTCCTCCAGGAAGAACCGCGCGCGCCGCCCATCGGCGGCGAGGATCAACGTCCGATCGGTCAATGTGTGCGTGCTCATGGAGCGCCTCCTGCGCCCCATGATGGAAACGGCCACGCGAAGACGTTTGATCCGGATCAGACATGCAAAACGGCGCGCCGGTTGCCCAGCGCGCCGCTCAAGTACTTAAGTCTGGATCGAACGATTAGCGAGCCGGACGCAGCGTATCGTTGTTGACCCAGCCTTCGTTGTCGTTCTCGTCGGCGACGCGCCACCACATGCCTTCGCGCTCACCGAGCGGATAGACGTTGGAGCCCACCGGCAGCGTGCGCATCAGCTGGCCCCCGCCGCCCGCGCGCGAGCGGAGCGCGGTCGGCGCCGTCGTCGTGTAGGTTTGGCGCGGCGCAGCCGCCGCCGCATTGTTGGTGATGTTGCCGCCGGCCTGCATCACGAGATTGGTGTACGCGTCGATGAACGCGATCGTCACGACGCGGCCGATATCCGTATCCGTGTAGCCGCCGAGCCCAACGCCGCCGCCGCCAAGGAAGCCAACGCCGCCCCACGACCAGTTGCGATTGCGCGCATTGCCTTCGACCGAGAAGGATTCCGTCGTGCGCACGTTTGTCAGCGACAAAGTGGTTTGCGCCGTTTGCGATTGCGCGCGCACGCCGCCGAGCACGGCGCCGAAGCGCCCGCCCACGAGGCCGCCGAGCGCAGCGCCCGCGCCGCCGCCCGACGCGTTATTGTCTTGCGCCACGACATCCGCGAGCAACACGTAATCGGCCGCGCGCATCTGTCCGCCGCCTACGTTCGAGCCGCGCTGCAGATTGCCGCCGCCCGCGAGCTCGCGTTCACGCAAGGCCGCATCGAGGCCCGCGCCGCGTTCAACCACGGTGAAGCAGCCAGATTGCTGCACGACGACGCGCAGGAGCGCGGCCGGCGGCTGCAGGCGATAGCCCGTCCAGCCGGCGCTATCGCCGTTCTGAATGGAAACGCTACCGAGGTTGGTCGCGCAGCGCGGCACCTGCGGCGTCGTGCTCGCCGTCGCTTGCGGCTGCGCCGCGGCAACGCCCGCAAGCCCAACCAGCGCGCACGCTGCCAAAGACAGAGTTTTCACAAGACGACGCATCTACCCCTCCTCCGGCAAAAGGCTCGGCCGGCGCTTCGATCCCTCGGCGGGCGAAATAGCACGCGATTACAGATCGGTCACGGACGATCTGCCGGGAGCGCCGGCGCCCCCGCCGGCTACCACCCTTACAGCCGCTTTGGCGGATACCCGGCCCGTGTCAGCGCCTGCACGATCTCTTCTGTGTGCTGCGCGTCGCGCGTTTCGATCTCGATGTCGAACTCCGCGCCCTTGGCCGGCACGTCGAGCGCGTGGCGCCGGTGCTCGACCGAGATGATGTTCGCGCCCTCTTCGCCGAGCACGCGCGAGACGTTGGCGAGCAAACCCGGCCGGTCGTCGCCCGTAAACCGGAGCCCCGCGATGCGCCCGTCGCGGATCAGCGAGCGCGTCAGCACCGACGCGAGCAAACGCGTATCGATATTCCCGCCCGTGACGATGAGCCCACACTTCAACCCGCGAAACTTCGCCGGATACGCCAGCAGCGCCGCGAGCGACGCCGC
>CAZXNY010000265.1:0-4401 GCA_964642205.1 uncultured Caulobacteraceae bacterium | reverse complement strand
GCTTCTCTTTGAGTTTCTTGCCTGTGCTCGGCGGGCGCCACCACCATTGATTATGCACGTAGGGCACGTGCGCCGGGTCCATGAGGCCGACGACGGCGTTGTCCATCGTCGCCGCGAAGATGCGGTCGACCATGAACTTGGGCTTCTCCATACCGATGCCGAAGGCGGGCGGCGCTGGCGGCGCGCCTTCGAAGCGCGGATCGGACGACATGAATAGGAGAACGATTCCGTTCTCTTCATGCGTCGGGAAATGGCGCACCTTGATGCGGTTCGCTTCGTAGGGCTGGCCTTCGACGAGCGAAGGGATCAGCTTGCACACGCCATCGGCCGCGCCGAAGCGGAAGCCGTGATACGGGCACTCGACCGTGACTTCGCCGCCCTGCTCGACTTGGCGGCCAGCCGACAGCGGCACGGCGCGGTGGGGGCAGATGTCCCGCAGCGCGAACGCTTTACCGTCGGCGCCGCGCCCCAGCAGCACTGGCTCGCCCAAAATTTCGCGGCGGAACATCGCGCCGGGCTTCAGCTCGCGCGAGGTCACCGCGAAATACCAGAGGTCTCGCAGAAGATCGGTCATTGCTGGGCTGTGTACAGCACCAGCGTGATGCCGAGGAAGCCCGCCGCGGCGGAAGCGGCGATCCCGCCCGCGCAGAGCGCGGCGAACACGCCCGACATTGCCCGCGAGCGGCGTTCGCGCGCGCCGTTCATCGCCATTCCGGCGAACCGGAGCGCGAGCAGCGAGAAAATGATGATCCCCGCCACCGCCGCGAGAAAGATCGCGACATTGGTGAGGAGGAGCATCGCGCCGTTCAAGCGGCGACCTTTGCGGGTTCTTTCGGCAGCCCTGCGAGGAAGTCGCGCACGGCCGCGTCGCCATGCAGCTCGATAAAGCGCTCGCCAAGATTGAACTCTTCGAGCTTCGCCGTGTAGGCAGGCAGCTTCCTCTCGTAATCCCAGATGAACTTGGCGAGCGTCCAGGTGCCGGCGTCGAACCGCTCCGGGTTGCCGGGGCCGAGATCGGCGCGCGTGCGACCGTATTGCGTGAGCGTGCGCATCACCATCCGGCGCATGCACTTCATGCGCGGCTGACGAAGGCGCACGACGAGATCGGCGCGCGGGAGGCGGATGTCCCACGTCTTGGTCGAGTAATTGCCTTCGCTCACCCAGCGATCGCCGCGATGCGCTTCTTGCACACGGCTGCGAAACTCGGGCGTTGGGCATTCTTGCCAGCCAGGGTTCCAATACAGCGCATCAAGATGGACCACGGGCAGGCCGAGCTTTGCGCCCACAGCGCGCGCGAGCGTGGACTTGCCCGAGGACGAGCAGCCCATGATCACGATGCGCTGCAGCGTCATCGGCGCCTCAGCGCGCGACGATGGTGACGACGAAGGTCTCGACCGCCGGTTCGTTGCTTTCCCACGGGCGGCGTTTTTCCATACGGATCTCGCCCGCGCCCGCTTCGGTCGCGGCGAACACTGTCACTTCCCAGTGATTGCCCCCGGCAAAGCCGGGCTGGTTCTGCGCCTCGGTCGTCGGGCCGCTGGATTCGCTGACGCGCGTGACGAAGCTGGGCAGCGTCGTCGGCGCCCAGACGTAGCCGGCGGTCGGCGTGCCGACGAGTTCGATCGCGAAGCGCTGGCCGACGGGCACGCGCACAACTTGGCCCGCCTGCTCAGCGGTGATGCGGATCGCGACATCCCCGGGCGTTGGCGCGGCCACGGCTTGGTTTCCTGTTTTGCTCTGTTCAGCCGCGGGCGGTGGCGCGCAGGCGGCGAGCGCGAGTGAAAGCGCGACGAGGATCGAACGCATGGCCCAGCTCCAGGTTCTGAATCGGAGGCTGGTATCCTACCCGCTCGCGGCGCGCTCGCCTACCGCGCGCCGGAGGCCATGATCTGCGCGTAAAACCGGCTCATCCGGCCAAGGTTTTCAACGCTCAGCCGCTCGCCGGTTCCGTGGATGCGCCCAAGCTCGGTCTGCGGCGCGAGCATCGCCGAGAAGCGATAGACGTTCTCCGCGACCGGTGCGTAGTGCCGCGAATCTGTTGCGCCCAGCACCAGCATCGGCGCCACCGGCGTGTTCACGGGCGCGGAAGCCGACGCGGCGGTGCGCAGGAGCGCGTAGCTATCGCTGTCGGTCGCGGACACGGGCGATGGGTTGTTCGGCGTGCCTTCGAACTCGACCGTGACGCCCTCAATGTTCGCGACGCTCTGGCGGAGGTACGCTAGCGCGCTCTCCGTCGTGTCGCGCGGATGAAGGCGCAGATTGACGACCGCGTGCATCTGTTGCGGCAGCACGTTTTCCTTTGTGCCGCCTTCGACGATGGTCGGCGCAATCGTGGTGCGCAGCAGCGCGTTGGACGAAGGATCGTTCTCCATCGTGCCGGTGATAAGGCCGCCGAACGCCCAGCGGTTCGCGATCGCCGCGCGCATCGGCAGCGCGAGTTGCGGCGCGAGCGCGTCGAGCAATTGCGCGGCGGGCGCGCCGTCCTCGAAATGCGCAGGGAATGGCCGCTCGCGAATCGCGAGGATCGCGCGCGACAAGCGCTCGGCTGCCGTATCGCCGGGCGGCATCGAGGAGTGCCCGCCCGCACCACGCGCCGTGACGCGCACGCTCAAATAGCCCTTTTCCGCCACGCCGATGAGCGCGACGGACGAGCCCGTAAGCGCGAACCCATCGACAATCGCCATGCCCTCATCGAGCACAAACCATGCGCGGATGTTGCGTTCCGCGAGAAGCGCCGACATCGCCGCGGCCCCGCCGCCGAGCGTTTCTTCGTCATGGCCGAACGCGAACATGATTGTGCGCCGCGGCTCGAAGCCGGACGCGAGTAGCGCTTCCATCGCCTCCATCGTCGCGACGAGCGAGCCTTTGTCGTCGACCGCGCCGCGGCCATAGACGTAGCCGTCCTGGATGGCGCCCGAGAACGGCGCGGCCTCCCAGTCATTTTCCGTGCCGGCCTCGACGGGCACGACGTCCTGGTGCGCCAGCAGCAGGATCGGCGGGAGCGATGCGTCCGTGCCGGGCAACGTGAAGAGCAGCGAATGTTCGGCCACAACCTCGCGCGTCATGGCCGCGTGCGTCAGTGGATAGGTGCGCGCCATCCAAAGGTGGAGCGCGGCAAACGCAGCAGGATCTTCGACCACGCCCTCCGAGCGGGAGATGGTCTGAAACCGGATCGCTTCGCCGAGGCGGAGCGCCGCGCGGTCGGCGTCGATCTCAGGCGCGGGCGCGAGTTCGACCGAGGCGGCTTGCGCCGATGGCGCGCCAACGCTTGCCGTACGCACAGCTACGACGCCAACGAACACCACCAGAAGCGCGCCAACGCCGCCCGCGATCCACTTCCACATGGCCAAACCCCACCCGTTCCACGGCGACCTTGCGCCGCTTTCCCCGCGCCCCGTCAAGCCGCGCCGCTAGAGGCGCCGCGCGCGGAAACCGCCATACCCGCTCTTCGAAATCTCCCGTTGCCCGGCAACCGCTTGCGGGCCATAGTCCGGCCGCTCCAGGGAGGAAAAATAATGCGTGAAGCCGTGATCGTTTCATACGCCCGCACAGGGCTCGCAAAATCGGGCCGCGGCGGCTTCAACGCCACGCCGGTCATGTCGATGGCGGCGCACGCCGTGAAGCATGCCGTCGATCGCGCCAAGGTCGATAAGGCCGATGTCGAAGACGTGTTCATGGGCAACGTCGCGCATGGCGGCAACAACGTCGCGCGTCTCTCCGGCCTCCTCGCCGGCCTGCCGATCACCACGAGCGGCGTGACGGTGAACCGTTTCTGCTCGTCGGGTCTGCAAACGATCGCGATGGCCGCGAACTACATCCGCCAAGACGGCGCCGATTGCGTTGTCGCCGGCGGCGTCGAGAGCATCTCCATTCCGGGCGGCGGCGGCGGCGCCAACAACGTCGATCCGCGCATTCTGCAAGAATACCCGGCGATCTTCATGCCGATGATCGACACCGCCGACATCGTGGCCGAGCGTTACAAAGTCAGCCGTGAGTACCAAGACGAGTACTCGCTGGAATCGCAGCGCCGCATGGCCGCCGCGCAGCAAGCCGGCAAATTCAAAGACGAAATCGTCCCGATGAAGACCAAGATGAAACAGGTCAACAAAGAGACGAAAGAAGAGAAGATGGTCGACTACACGGTCGATCGCGACGAGTGCAATCGCCCCGACACGAGCGCCGAAGGCCTCGCCAAGCTCGAGCCGGTGAAGGGGCCGGGCAAGTTCATCACGGCGGGCAACGCTTCGCAGCTTTCCGACGGCGCCGCCGCCGTCGTGCTGATGGAAGCCAAAGCCGCCGAGAAGAAGGGCCTCGAGCCGATGGGCCGCTTCATGGGCTGGGCCGTCGCGGGCTGTGCGCCGGATGAAATGGGCATTGGCCCCGTGTTCGCGGTGCCGCGCC
>CAZXNY010000264.1:0-4405 GCA_964642205.1 uncultured Caulobacteraceae bacterium | reverse complement strand
CATGGAAGAGTCGAAGAACGATCGCATCGTCGAAAAGCGGATGAAGGACAATCTCCGCTTCGATCGCGCGCGCGTGCAGGCCGGCAAGATTTCCGGCTTCGGCCTTCTCGAACTGTCGCGCCAGCGCCGCCGTACCGGCGTGCTCGAAGGCTCGAGCCACGTTTGCGAACACTGCGGCGGCACCGGCCGTGTCCGCTCGATCGAAAGCTCCGCGCTCGCGCTGCTGCGCGCGCTCGACGAAGCCAGCATCAAGCATCCGGGCACGCAAATCGAAGCGCGCGCCCCCGCCGAAGTCGCGCTCTACCTGCTCAACGAAAAGCGCGACACGCTCGCGCAAATCGAAGATGCGCGCCGCGTGCGCCTGCGGGTGACCGCCGGCGCCGATCTCCTGCCGCCTGATTTCGAGATCAATGCGGTCGGCGAAGCGACCTTCGACGAAGAAGAGGAAGAGCGCCGCGCCCAACGCGCCGCCGCCCAGCCTGCTTACGTCGAAGTCGAAGAGCCCGACGTTCCCGACGAGGTCGATGAGGAAGAAGAAGCCGTGGCCGCCGATGGCGAAGCGCGTAGCGGCGATGGCGAAGGGCGGCGCGGCAACCGCCGCCGGCGTGGCCGCCGCGGCGGCAAGCGCCGTGAAGACGGCGCCGAAGCAAACGGTGAAGATGGCGAAGCCGTCGCCGCAGTCGCAGCTCAGCCGCGCGAACGCGAAGAGCGCAACGGCGTCGATCGTGGCGAACGCAACGGAGACAGGAACGGCAATCGCCGCCGCCGCCGCCGCCGCGGCCGTGGCCGCCGCCCGTTCGAGGTCGACGGCGGCGAATGGCTCGATTTCGCGGGCACCGATGCGGCCGCCTATCTGCGCCGCCTCGAGCGCCCGGCCGATATCGTGCCGGAAATCGTCGAAGCGCCTATCGAAGAGCAGGAAGCACCGGAGCCGATCGCCGCGATCGCGGCAGAAGCTGCGCCCCCGCCGCGCATCGTCGCGCCCGCCATCGTCGCAGCGCCCGAACCGGCCTTCGCCATGGCCGATGACGGCGCGCCTGACGCCGTTCCGGTCGCCGCAATGGCGGAGGATCGCCCCGCCCCCGCATGGGCTGAGCCCGAGCAGGAATACGAGCCCGATCAGGCCCGGCGCGACCGGTTCTTCTCGCGGCTCAATCGCTGGGGCAAAAAGGGCTGATGCAGCCCAATACGCAAACAAGGCGCACGGCCTTGTTTGCGCCCCAAAACCGGTTTGAAACCCGGGCGGGGTTGGCGCCCAAACTGACGGAGTTGGCATGCCGCCGCTGATGAAACACGTGCGACGCATCGCGGGCGCGCTCGCTCTCGTCTCAGCGTCGATGTTCGCGTTCGCGCAGCCAGCGGCCGCGCAAGGCGGCATCATTCGCGATTCCGAAATCGAGCAGATGCTGCGCGACTTCTCGACACCGATCTGGACCGCCGCCAACCTCGATCCGGACGATGTCAGCCTCTACGTCATCCAAGATTCCTCGCTGAACGCTTTCGTCGCGGGCGGCGAGAACATCTTCGTGCACACCGGCCTCATCATGGCCGCGGAAAATCCAAACCAACTCATCGGCGTGCTCGCGCACGAAACCGGCCACATCACGGGCGGCCACTTGGTGCGCTCGCGCGAAGCGATGCGCCGCTCGATGGGCCCCGCGCTCATCTCGATCGGCCTTGGCGTGCTCGCCATGATGGGCGGCGCTGGCGATGCGGGTGCTGCGCTCATCTCTGGGTCCGGCGCGTTCGCGCAAGGCAATTTCGTCCGGCACACGCAAGTGCAGGAAAGCGCCGCCGACCAAGCGGCCATGACCTATCTCGATGCGTCCGGCCAAACCGGCAAAGGCCTGATCGATTTCTTCAACCGCAACCTGCGGCGCTACGAATTCGATATGCGCCGCGCGCCGGGCTACGTGCTCTCGCACCCCTTCACATCCGATCGCGTGCAAGCGCTGCGCGTGCGCGTTGAGGCCGGTGAGCACTACAACGCCGTCGATAGCGCCGCGAACGTCGAGCGGCTCCGCATGGTGCAAGCCAAACTCGTCGGCTACCTCAACACGCTGCCGCAAACGCTCTCGCGCTACCCGGAAACCGATCGCTCCATGCCTGCGCGCTACGCCCGCGCGTTTGCGTACTACCGCGCCGTCGATATCCCGCGCGCGACGCGCGAAATTCAGTCGCTGATCGCGGAAGAACCGAACAACCCGTTCTTCCATGAGATCTACGGCCAGCTCCTGTTCGAGAACGGCCGCTCCACCGAAGCCGTTGCGCCGCTCCGGCGCGCGCTGCAGCTCCGCCCGAACGACGCGCTCTACCTCGTGCTGCTCGCGCGCACCCTGCAAGCAACCGAGCCGAACCGCGCCGGTCCCGCGACCGATGAAGCGATCCGCCTCCTCGAACGCGCCACGGCGCTCGAATCCGACAATGGTTTCGCGTGGCGCGAGCTTTCCATCGCGCACGCTGCACGCGGCGAAGAAGGCCTCGCGCGCCTCGCCTCCGCCGAACAAAGCTACGTGACGGGCGACTACGCCCGCGCCAACAATTTCGCCGAGCGCGCGCGCCGCGAACTCCCGCAAGGCCAGCCCGCTTGGCAGCGCGCGAGCGACATCGCGACGTTCAGCCAAGGCCAAATGCGCGAAGAGAACGGACGCCGATCGTGAGACTATTCGCCGCCATTTCCTGCGCACTCGCGCTTGCCGCGTGTTCGCAGCCGGCGGTGACTCCCGCGCCGACCCCGGTCAACATCGAAGACAGCGCCCAAGTGCGCCAAGTCGTGCGCGACTATCTCGTCAACGATCCTGAGCTCTTAAAGGAAGCGCTCGACGCGCTGGCCGAGCGCCAGTCGCAAGCGCGCCGCGTCGAAATCGAAACCGACCCGCGCGACGTCTCCGTTGGCCCGGCAAACGCGCCGATCACGATCGTCGAGTTCTTCGACTATCGCTGCCCGTACTGCCACGCGGCTGCGGAGTGGCTCTTCCAGACGATGGAAAACCGGCGCGACGTACGCGTCGTGTTCAAGGAATTCCCCGTGCTCGGCCCGGAATCGCTGGAAGCGGCGCGCGCCGCCATCGCCTCGATCCCGCAAGGCCGCTACCGGCAATTCCACCGCTCGCTGATGGCCCATCGCGGCGATCTCGGCTCACCGCAGATCGATACGATCGCGCGCGCCAATGGCATCGATGTCGCGCGCATGCGCCGCGACATGGCCAATCCCGAAGTCGATCAAATTCTTGAGCGCAATCACGAACTGGCGGTCGGTGAAAACATCACCGGCACGCCTGGTTTCATGATCAACGGCGAACTCGTGCCCGGCTTCAACCGCCAGCAATTGGAAGAGCGCCTCGCGGAAGCTGCCCGCGAAGTGCAGCAAGCCCAGCGCTAGAAACGGCTAAGCCGCTTCCTTCACGCTCTCCATCTGCGCCTCAAGCTCGGCGCGCAGATCGTCGGGAATATCGATCGCTTTGCGCGCATCGAGATCGAGCCCGATCGACACGCCATCGATCACCGAGAGCAGCGCCCCCGTATCGGCGTTGAACGACCAGCGGCGCATCTGCTGCGTCTTCTTCCCGAGCGCGACGGGCGCAGAGAGCGTCTTGATCCTGTCGTTCGCGCGCGGCGTCGCGACCAGATACTGGCGGTTCTCCAGCATCGCCCAGCCCATGCGCAGCCCATCCGGCCGCCGCTCAATTGGCGGGCCCTGGCGCATGCCAGCGGCGCGCGCATGCGCGGCAAACATCGAGAACATGATGTCCTGCGCGCAGGTGAGGTTGAGGAAGCCGTGCTCGTCGCACTCGTCTTCGGGAATGCGCGCGTCACCGCGCGGCCCGAACGGGAAATTGTGTTTTCCAAGCGCGCTATCGAGTGCGGCGAGGCGCGCATCGGTGCGCGGCGTCGCAAGATCGAGCGAACGTGGCTTGCCATGCGCCGGGATATCGACGCGCGAGCGCGCCGCCGCTTCCAGCACAGCCTGCGGCAGCGCCACATGTGCGCGGTCGGCGCGCCGGTAAAGCGCCGGCTTCAGAATAAACGTCGCCGCGCGGTCGCCATTGGCCACGTTGATCAGCTCAAGATAGAGCGTGACGCTGTCGGGATGGACCTCGCTCACGCCGCCATCGACAACGAGCGTCGCGCCCGAGAACTGCTCTTTGAGGTAGTGGTTGAACGAGTCCTGCGCGACGAGCGTGAGGCCCTCCGCCTCGACATCGCCCAGCCCCAGCTTGCCCATCAGCGCCCGCGCGGCCGCCGCAGCGCGGGTGCCGTAATAGCGCATGTTCATGTGGCCGAGACTGTCGATTTCCTCGGGGCCAACGGGGGCCTCGTGCAGCCGAATCATCGCTTTTTCCGGGTTTTAGAAGAGACGGTACGGATTAGAACGGCGCCCCAACGGCAAAGCAACCGGACAAAT
>CAZXNY010000263.1:2533-4408 GCA_964642205.1 uncultured Caulobacteraceae bacterium | reverse complement strand
TTGTGGTAGGCGCCGGTGAGGCTCACGATCCGGGCGTGATCGTTCCCGAGATCGCGCGCCAGCATCTGAATGTCCAAATCCATCTGCAGCAGCAGCGCGCGTTTGGCGTCGTCGCGCACCATGCTCTGAATCCAGAAGAAACTCGCCACCCGCGACCCGCGCGTCACGGGCGTCACGTGATGGAGGCTCGACGCCGGATAGAGGATGAGATCGCCCGCCGGCAGCTTCACTTGGTGCACGCCGTAAGTGTCTTCGACGCTCAGTTCGCCGCCATCGTACTCTTCCGGCTCGCTCAGAAAGAGCGTCGCCGAAAGATCGCTGCGCAGTTTCAGATCGCCCTTGAGCCGGACCGCGTTATCGACATGCGTGTCGAATTTCTCGCCGCCCTCATAGCGGTTGAACAGGGGCGGAAACACTTTCGCCGGCAGCGCCGCCGCAAAGAAGAGCGCATTCTTGGCGAGCGCATCGAGCACCATCGCGCCCGCCTCGCGCGCCGCCGCGCTCTCTTCCGGCAATTGCCGGTTTCGCTTGGCGAGCGCGGCCTGCGCGCCGCTGGTGGCGTTGCCGTCCACCCAATCGGCCGCGTCGATCTTGGCGCGCAGCGCGCGCGCTTGATCTTTCGTGAGAACGCCGGGGACGTGCAGCATCATTCAGCGGGCAGTCGGCAGTAAGGCATTAGACAATAGGATCGCGGCCAGCTTTCGGGCCGGGCGGCTGCATGCCGCCCTACTGCCCACTGCCCTACTGCCTATTGCCATTCTAGTACCGCAGGTTCGCGCTCAGCACGAACGAGCGCGCTTCGCCGGGGGTCGCCCAGCCATTGCCGGTGTTGTTCCGCACGCGCGTGAAATACTCTTCGTCGAAGAGATTGTTCACGTTGAACTGCAGCGCAAGATTGTCCGTCACGTTGTAGGACACCATTGCGCGGTGCACCCAGTACGCGTCCGTGTACGCCAGAGGCTGGTTCGCCGCCGGCCGGTTGAACGTGAACTCGCCCTGATACGTCGCGCCGTAGCCAAGCAGCAGGCCGTGCACGGGCTCATACGTCGTCCAAAGACTAAACGATTGCTCCGGCGTGTTCGGCAACGGATCGCCGGAGCGGAAGCTGGTCGCGAGCAGCGCGTCCGCCACGTCCTGCAGCAGCTCGCTCTTCAGATACGTGTAGTTCGCGAACACCGACCAATTGTCGGTGATGAGCCCCACCGCACCCAGCGCCACGCCATCGACGCGCGATTGTCCCTCAAGGCGATCCACCTCGCCCGCAATCGCGCTCGGCACTAGGAAGGCGCTGCGTTCGTTGCGGAAGAGCGCGGCCGTCAGCGAAAGCGCGCCGTCCATCGTGTCCCATTTGACGCCGACTTCGATATTTTCGGCCTCTTCGGGATCGGCGTTGCACGAGGTCACCGTGCAGCCGCCGCCGACCACGACCGACACCTGCGCCGGGCGCTCGGAATTGCCGTACGCCGCGTAGATGCTGGCGTTCGCCACCGGCTTGAACACGATGCCCGCGCGGTATGAGAAGAGATCGTCCTCATTCACCGTGCGCGTCGTCGCCGTCACCACGCCCGTCGCGGGCGCCAAGGTCTGGATCGTCGCGGTGGTTTCGTTCTGCTCGAACCGCACGCCGCCGTTCAGCTCCCAATGCGGCGACAGCTCGATGGCGTCGAACACGTAGATCGCTTGGTTTTCCAGCTCCGCTTCGGTGTGCCCGGTGCGGAAGAAATTGATCGGCCCGGCCCAGAGCGAGTCCGGATTGGCGAGACTCTGGTTCGGGAACGCAGGGCGCGTGCCGTTGGCGTTGTAGAGCGGGCTGCCGTTATCGAGGTCGTAGTCCTCGCGCGTGATCGAAAAGCCCGCCACCAGCGTGTGCGCCCA
>CAZXNY010000263.1:0-2433 GCA_964642205.1 uncultured Caulobacteraceae bacterium | reverse complement strand
CCGAACGCCAGCGACGGCGCAAAGCCCCAACGGGAGAAGGTCTCGACATCACGCCCCGCGACGTCGTTCTGGTGCATCATCATGTTGATGCGGAGCGCGATGCCGTCGGTGATTTCCTGATCGGTATCGACCGTGACGCGGCCATAAGAATCCGCGCCCGCGCCAATCGAAAGCGCCGAATGGCCCGTGCCTTGCGCGCGCTTGGAGATGAGATTGATCGTGCCGCCAACCGATCCCGCGCCGCCATAGACGGAATTGGCGCCGTTGGTGACTTCGATCTGATCGAGATTGAACGGATCAGTGCGCGAATATTGCGCGCTATCGCGGACGCCATCGGTGCCGATGTCGTTGTTGGCCGAATAGCCGCGCAGGTTGATGCTGTCGCCGTAGCCGCCGCCGCCTTCGCCGGCGCCAAATGTGATGCCCGGCAGCGTCGAAAGCACATCGCGCAGCCCAAGCAGATTCTGCTGCTCCATCACGCGCGCATCGACGACGGTGATCGTTTGCGGCGTGTCGAGAACCGGCGCGACGTAGCGCGGCGATTCAAGGCGCTGCATCTGGGCCTCCACGGTGACGCCCGAAAGGTCGGACGCCTGAATCAGCGCCGTCGTCGCCGCATCGCTCAGCGCTTGCGCCTGCGCTTGGCCGCCGAGCGCGAGTGAGGACACGCCCATCAGCGCCGCCGCTTGCAGCGCCGTCTTGAACGCCGAAATCCCCTTGGTCCCACTCATTTTCTCGCCACCCTTATTTTCACCGGGGAACGCGCCCTCACGCGCTCCTGCAAGTCAGTCGCAGTCGCTGTAGCAACCGCTCCGCTTTATTGCAAACGATTCTTAAGTGCGACGCGGGGCCGCGCCCTCGACCGCTGCGCCGGCCGCGCCTGCCCCACCCGGATGGCCGCGCTTCAGGGCGCGCCGGGCCGCCCGGCGCCGCAGCCACATGATGATCCCCGTCACCGCCAGCAGCGCCGGGATCACCCCGCCAAGGAACACCACGACGCGCCACGCGATGTGCTGATCGACGCCGTCGTGGATGCGCCGCATCGTCAGCGCGAGCCCGTCGCCCGGCAGGCGTGCGCGTTCTTCGCGCGCGCGCGCCTGGCCCGTCGCGTCATCGATCTGCACTTGCAGCCGTTCGCCGCCAGGCCCACGCAGATCCGCGCGCCACATCGCAGGTCCGCCATCGCGGCTGCGCGTTGGGATGTTGATCGCAACGAGCTGCGCGTTCGGCTGCGCCGCGCGCGCCGCCGCGATCGCGCCGTCGATCGATGTTTGCGTGCGCGCCATCGGCTGGCCGCCACCGCCCGGCCCACCGCCGCCAGGCCCGCGCGCTTCTTGCGGACTCATCGCCACGAAATTTTGCGCGAACGCACGCGCGCTTTGCGGGAATGAGATGTAGACGCCCGTCAGCGAGAGGATCAGCAACGGAATCGCGATCCAAAAGCCCGTCATGTGATGCAGATTGAACGTCGTGCGCGGGCCGCGCCGCCAGCGAAGACCCTTTAAAAACGCGCCGTTTCGCGGCCACCACAGCCAGACGCCGGTGAGCGTCGAGATCGTCATCGCCCAGCCGATCCAGCCGACGATCTTGCGCCCCACGCCCGGGACCATCAGCGAGCCGTGCAGCACGTGCATCACGCCGAAGAAATCGCCGCGCGGATTGGCGACCTCGATCACGCGCGCATCGGCGGGATCGAGAAACACGGTGCGCGTCTGCGGGCGCTGTCCTTCGGGCGGGCGCCCCTTCGCGCGCGCGGGCACAGCCACCGCGTCGCCCACATGCGCCGGCAAGCGAAGCCCGGTGACGACGAAGTCTTCCCCGATCGCGCCCCGCGCGGCGTCGACATAATCCGATGCCGGCGCGCGCATCTCGGAAAGCCCAAAGCGCTGCGGATAGACCATGCGCTCCAGCTCATCGTGGAACGTCAGCACCGCGCCCGAGAGACAAATTGCGATGATCGGCAGCGCCAGCGCCGCGCCGAGCCACAAATGCACGTCCAGCCAAAACCGCCGGAGCCGCGTCACCAGAGACATGCCTTCTCCCCCGCCGCACCCTCACGGCCGGGCCCCTGCTAATGCCTCTGCGAGTCACTCGCAAGTGCACGGCGACACCTGGCGGATCGAAGACGGCTCCCCACCACCAACACCCCCTCATTCCAGACGCGCGCGAAGCGCGATCCGGAACCCAGGGCAAACGCGGCGACCTTGGCCCCTGGGTTCCGGGTCTCCGCTGCGCTTCGCCCGGAATGAGGGAGGGAGAATCGGAGGACACATCGCGCGCCGCGATGTGCAAACGCCAAGCGCCGCAACGCAGGCCGCGCTGCAACGTGTTGGATAGCGCACCCGCCAATTCGACCGATCCAAAACGCGCATAAAATGCGCGCATGACCACCGCAGACGACGCACCCCAACCCTTCCAGCACAGCCCCGACGG
>CAZXNY010000262.1:0-4413 GCA_964642205.1 uncultured Caulobacteraceae bacterium | reverse complement strand
CAGGTCGCCTTGCTTCGCCGTCTTGGGCGCAACGGCGACGTTTTTGTCCGCCGCTATCGCTTCACGTGCGCGCAGGCGTTCGGGCGGGAAGGTGCGGGCTTGGAGGGCGAGCGCGTCTTCGACGCTGCCTTCGAGCCAAGCGCGTTGTTCGTCTTCACCGACAAGTAGGACTGGCATCGCCTTGGCGTGGATGGGTGCCACGAGCGCGTTCGGCGCGGTGGTGAGGATCGCGTAGAGCAGATGCTCGCCCTCGATCGGCGCGGATTTCGTGCCGCGCACGCCGGTCCAAGGGCGCCAAATGCCGGCGAAGGCGGCGGGCTGATTGTCGGACGTGCTGAAGTAGAATTTGCGCTTGGGGCTTGCGTCGGTGAACTCGACGAACTCGTCGAACGGCACGACGACGCGCCAGCGCGGCTCCAGCCAATTGCGCCAGAACCCGGACGACGTGTTGCGCACGTTCGTTACCGGGCGCGCGCCGCTGCTGGGCGGAGGAAAGCCCCAGCGCATGTCGCGCCACGTTGGCGTTCCGTCTTTCGCTTTGGCGACGACGGGGGCGACGCGGTCCGGGAAGACGTCGAAGAAATCGTCCTCGCCGTCCTTGATCACCGCGTCGCCGCCGACATGCACCCAGCGCCAGCCGTCGGCGGTGCGCTTCAAGCGATATTCGTTGCACATGCCGCAACGTCGCGCGCCGGGTGGGCGTTCGCAAGCGCTGGCGTCGGTTGCGTGCGCGGGCCATGATCGGCGCAAAATCGGAGGACGCGATGAGCGATATTCTTGAGGTCACATCGGCGGACGGCGTCGATACCGTGACGATGAACCGGCCCGACCGGCTGAACGCGCTCAATCAGCCGATGGCCGATGCGCTCTTGGCGTATTTCGAGAGCAAGCGCCGCGATGCCGGCACGCGCGTGATCGTGCTGCGCGGGGCGGGGCGGGCGTTTTCTTCTGGCGCCGATCTCAAGGCGGGCGGCACGCCGGAGCGGCTCCGGGATGGGCCGAACGGCGATTGGGTGCTCCGGGATTTGATGAAAGCGATGCGCGCGTGCCCGCAGCCGGTGGTGGCGCTGGTGAAGGGCGCGGCGGCGGGCGGCGGGCTCGCGATCGCGCTCGCGGCGGATTTGATCGTGGCGGGCGAGAGCGCGGCGTTCCACCCGGCATTCACGAAGATTGGGCTAAGCGGCAGCGAGCTTGGCGTGAGCTGGCGGCTGCAGCGGATGATCGGCGTCAACCGCGCGCGGCTGATGTTGCTGACGGGCGAGCCGATGAAGGCGCAAGAGGCGCTTGTTGCGGGGCTCGTCGCGCAAGTCGTGGCGGACGATGCGCTGGATGATGCGGGCGCGGCGCTGGCGGGCAAGTTGCTCGCGACATCGCCGGATGCGCTGCGTGTTTCGAAGCGCACGTTCGATGCGACGCTTGAGATTGCGAGCTTCGATCTCGCGCTCGAGATCGAAGAACGCGGCCAGCTGCACATGATCCGCCAGGGCATGGCGGCGCGCCAGCAGCAGCAATAGCGCAATCTCCCTCTCCCCTTGTGGGAGAGGGCAAGCCGCACAACCCCAGAAATCGCGCCAAGGTGGGTGAGGGGTGCAAGCGCCTCGTTCCGGCGCGTGGCGCCAACACCCCTCATCCGTTATCGCTTCGCGATGCCACCTTCTCCCACAAGGGGAGAAGGTGAAAAAATAAAGAGCGCCGCGATTGCTCGCGGCGCTCTCGTTTTTTCTGCGCTCGGCGCTCGCGGCTTAGAAGCCGTTCAGCGTGGCGAAGCGGTCGCGGTGGAAGCTGGCGCTGCCGTAGAGGCCTTCCTGGACGCGCGCGCGCTTGAGGTAGAGGCCGGCGTCGTGCGCGTCGGTCATGCCGATGCCGCCGTGCATTTGCACCATCTCGTTCGAGACCACATGGATCGTGTCGCCCGCGCGCGCTTTGGCGACGCTGGCGAGTTCGGCGACGTCGTTGCGGTTTTCATCGAGCGCATCGAGCGCGGCGATGACGCACGAGCGCGTGAGCTCGATGTCGGTGAACATCTTCGCCGCGCGGTGCTGCAGCGCCTGGAACGAGCCGATCGGCTGGCCGAACTGCACGCGCGTCTTCAGATAATCGTTGGTGATTTCGAAGCTCTGCGTGGAGTGCCCCAGCATTTCGGCCGCCAGGCCCACGCGAGCGCGATCGAGCACTTGATCGAGAAGCGCGCCGCCGGCGTCCACGCCGCCGAGCACGGAATCAGCGCCGACTTCGACGCCTTGGAACGCGATGTCCGCGGCGCCGCGGCTATCGACGGTCTTCAGCGTGGTGCGCGTGACGCCCTTTGCATCCGCCGGGACTAGGAAGAGCGTGATGCCTTGCGTATCGCCCGGCTTGCCGCTCGTGCGCGCCGCAACGATCAGCGTGTTCGCGAGGTGGCCATCGGCGACGTAGCTCTTCTTGCCGGTGAGCTTGTAGCCGGCGCCGGCCTTTTCGGCCTTGAGCGCTGTCTTGGCCGGATTGTGGTGCGGGCCTTCATCGACCGCGAGCGCGAAGATGGCCGAGCCATCGACGATCTTCGGGAGGTACTGGCTCTTTTGCGCGTCGTTGCCGCCGAGCACGAGCGCGGATGCGCCGATCAGCGCGGTGGAGAGAAGCGGCGAGGCGGCGAGCGTGCGGCCGGCTTCCTCAAGGACAACGCCGATGCCGAGATAGCCAAGGCCCGAGCCGCCGAAATCTTCCGGCACGAGGATGCCGGTCCAGCCCATCTCGACCATTTCCTTCCAGAGCGCTTCGTCCCAGCCATCCTTGCCGGCGTCGCGCATCTTGCGGAAACGGGTCACGGGCGCCTGCTCCTGAAGGAAGCTTTTGGCCGCGTCCTTCAGCATCTGCTGCTCTTCGTTGAGCGTGAACATCTGTCTTCTCCCTATGGACTTAATGTGACCCGAGAACTTCTCGGACGACAATCGAAAAATCGGAGATCGCCTTGGCGCCGTCGCCCCGGTACGAGGCGCCGTGCATCGCGGCGAGGGTCTTGGGCTTCAAGGCCGCGAGCTGCGCGAGCGCGCTCTCGGTTTGCGGCGTGAAGGGCAGGTCGTGCGCGAACGGGCCTGCAAGGCTCGCCTTCATCACTTCGCCGACGAGGCCGAGAATATCGCTCTCGGTCGACGGTGCGGTTTCGCCGGGCTGGAAGAACAGGTCCGAGCAGAACAGCGTGCTGCCGGTTTCTTCGAACAGGAAACTGGAATCCCAACCGTGCGGCAGATGCGGCGTTGAGATGAAGCGGTAGCGCTTCGATCCTGTCTGCAGCCGTTCCTCATCACCGAGCGTGCGCGCGGGCGTGTCGCAGTAATCGGACAGCATCGCGTTGGCGCCGACGAAGCTCGCGAGCGGCGTCGCGTTCGGCGCGACGGCGAGCCATTCGTTGAGCGCGCCGCACTCGTCCGGCTCGAAATGCGAATAGCCGATCCATTTGAGCTTGGCCGGATCGATCAGCGTTTTCACAGCGGCGAGCGTGTCGGGAAACATGCGGCGAAAGCCGGTGTGGTAGAGCAGCGGCTCCTCATCGCGAACCAGGAATTGATTGAATCCGATCCCAAGCTCCGGCGCGAAGCTTGAGATGCGGAACACGTCCGGTGCGATTTCAGCGACGCTTGCGGGCATTACTTTGGGTCCGGCAGACCGAGCACGCGCTTGGAAACGACGTTGGTGTTCACCTCAGTCGTGGCGCCCTCGATGGAATTGCCCTTCGAGCGCAGCCAGGCGCGCGTTTGCGCGAGTTCGACGGGATCGTAGTCGGCGCCTTCCCAGCCGAAGCCCTTATTGCCGAGGCATTCGACGATCAGCTCGCAGCGATCCTGGTTGAGCGTCGCGCCCGCCATCTTGAACATCGAGGCCATGTGGCTGACGTTTTGGCCGGCTTTGGCTTCGGCGGCAGCGCGCTGCGATGTGAGCGCATAGGCGCGTTCGCGCATCTTCAACTCGGTGACGCGCACGCGGAGATCTTCATCCGACAAGCGCCCGTCGGTGAGGCCCACATATTTCTTGGCGTAGTCCTGCACGCCCATCACGGCGCCGGAGCCAAAGCCGGAAATGTTGGTGCGCTCGTACATCAGCAAGCGCTTGGCGATTTCCCAGCCGCCATTGAGCCGGCCGACCATCTGGTTCTTCGGAATCTTCACGTCTGTGAAAAACGTTTCGCAGAACGGCGAAGCGCCGGAGATCAGTTTGATCGGGCGGGTTTCGACGCCGGGCGTCGTCATGTCGATCAGCACGAAGGAGATGCCTTCGTGCTTCTTCGACGTATCCGTGCGCACCAGACAGAAGCACCAATCGGCGTAGTTGGCGTAGCTCGTCCAGATCTTCTGGCCGTTGATGAGCCAGTGATCGCCCTTGTCTTCGCACTTGGTTTGAAGGCCCGCCAGATCGCTGCCCGCGCCCGGCTCGGAATAG
>CAZXNY010000261.1:0-4418 GCA_964642205.1 uncultured Caulobacteraceae bacterium | reverse complement strand
GCGCTCGGACCTCCCCCGCAAGCGGGGGAGGATTAAGCCGTGACCCGCTTCTTCAGCGCCATCGCGAGGAAGGCCCCGCCCAGCTCCAGACCGTCCGGCCCGATCGAGTGCGGGACGCCGTAGCTGACGTGCCACTGGGCGCCGAAGCCGGCCGCCGCGAGCGCCTCGGCGCTGTCGAACATGGCGGTGAGCGGGATGCGGTCGTCCTGATCGCCGTGGATGAGAAGGACGGGCGGGACCGGGCCGCGAATGTCTTCCTTGAGCGAGCGCCCGCCAATCAGCGCGCCGGAGAACCCAAGGATCGCGGCGGGCTTCCGCCGGAGGCCCACGTAGAGCGACATCATCGTGCCCTGCGAGAAGCCGACGAGTGCGAGGCGGCTTTCATCGAGGCCGTAGCGCTCGAGCTCGCGATCGATGAAGCGGTCGATGCTGGCCTGCGCGCTGGCGGCGCCGCGTTCGAGCGACGACGGATCGGGCCGCGCGAGCGGGAACCATTGATATGCGCCGGGCATGCCGGGCACGCCCTCCGGCGCGTTCGGCGAGATGAATTGCGCGCCCGGCAGGGCTTTGGCCCAATATGGCGCGAGCGAGATGAGATCGGCGCCGTTCGAGCCATAGCCGTGCAGCAGCACGACAAGCGCATCGGGCTTGCCGCCGTGCGCGGGCGGCTGACGGGGGCCATCGATCAGAACCATGCTTGCTCCCCGTTCTCATTGGGCGAGGCGCGACGCTAGCGGCGGGCCGTACGCGCTTCTAGCTATTGTGCATGGCGTTTGTGACTCGCTTCGCGCCCTCGCCCACCGGGCGGCTGCATCTTGGGCACGCGTTTTCGGCGCTGACGGCGCATGACGCAGCGCGCGCGGCGGGCGGGCGCTTCCTGGTGCGGATCGAGGATTTGGACGGCGGGCGGGCGCGGCCGGAGTTCGAGACGGCGATCTTTGTCGATCTCGCGTGGCTGGGCATTACTTGGGACGCGCCGCCGCGCCGCCAAAGCGATCACATGGGCGCGTACGCCGCGCGCCTGGAAGAGATGATCGCACGCGGGCTTTGCTACCGCTGCTTCAAGACGCGCAAGGAAGTGCTCGCCGAGCTCGCCAACGCACCGCATGGGCCGGAGGCGCCGTATTTTGGCGAGCGCTTATCTGCAGATGAGGAAGCGGCGCGCTTGGCGGCGGGCGATGCATTTGCGTGGCGGCTCGATGCGGCGCGGGCGCGCGATGCGCTTGGCGGCGCGGCGCTCTGCTACGAGGATCAAGACGGCGTGCACGCCGTCGATCCGTTGAAGCTTGGCGACGCAGTACTGGCGCGGAAGGATTTCCCGGCGAGCTATCACCTGGCCTGCGTGCATGACGACGCGCTGCAGGGCGTAACGCATGTGATCCGCGGCGAGGATTTGCGCGACAGCGCGCATCTGCATGTCGTGTTGCAAAAGCTGCTCTGTTTGCCGGCGCCGCGCTACGTGCATCACCGGCTTATCGTGGATGAGAACGGCAAGCGGCTCGCCAAACGGGACGATGCGCGCGCGCTCGTCACGTTTCGCGCGAACGGGTTCACGAAGGAAGACGTGCGCCGGATACTCGGGCTTTAGATCAGCGGGCCGCGCGGATTGGGGATCGGGCGGCGGAAGATCGCGAGGCCCAAACCGATCAGCGCGCGCGCGCCGGCCCACACGACGATGATGACGCGGCCCCAGAATACGATGGGCGCGAGCGCGGGCATTTGCAGGAAGAGGAGCAGCGTGAGCAGCGTCCATGCCGCCGCGCCGATGATGATGGTGCGCAAAGCGTGTTCGTGATGCGTGCGCGCCCACGGCATGCCGTCCATGCGGTTAGAGGACGCGATCGCGAGCGCCGCGACGCCGATCGCGAGGCCGATATACGACGCTGGCGGCATGACGAACGCGAACGACGCGGCAAAGCACGCGAGCACCAGAAGCTGCACAAGGATGGCGCGGCCGCGCTGGCTCTGCAGGTTCATGCCCCCGCCTGGCCCGCGCGCAGGCTTCGGCGGCGGCCGGCGCGGGCGAAAGGGCGTGACGTTGTCCTGCGGCATGGGGCCGTTTAAGGCCCGGCGCGGCGCTTCTGCAAGGCGTCAACAGCGCGCGACAGACGGCATCCCCTGCGCCCTTGCGCTTTGGGGCGGGCGGCGCCAGTTAGCCCGTTATGTCCGACGCACCCGTCGTTGAAGACGCCCCGGCCGCGCAAGACGCAGCCACTGAAGGCAAAGCCCAGCGCATCATGCTCGTGACCGATGCATGGGAGCCGCAGGTGAATGGCGTCGTGCGCACGCTGTCGCGCACCGTCGCCGAATTGCGGAAGATGGGCTGCGAGGTCGAAATCGTTTCGCCGGCGGATGGCTACAAGACCATGCCGCTGATCACCTATTCGGAAATCCGCCTCGCGCTGAACGCGCGCGACGATGTTGAGGATCGCTTCCTCAATTTCGCGCCGGACGCGGTGCATATCGCGACCGAAGGCACGCTCGGCTGGGACGCGCGCGCGATCTGCCTGCAGCACAAGTTTCCGTTCACGACGAGCTATCACACGCAGTTTCCGGAATATGTGACGGCGCGCTTCCCGTGGATTCCGCTCTGGGCGGGCTACCGGTACATGCACGCGTTCCACGACAAGTCCGGCCGCATCATGGTGGCGACGCCCACGATGATGGAGCAGCTGGAGAAGAAGAAGTTCAAGAATGTCACGGCGTGGAGCCGCGGCGTCGATACCGAGCAATTCAATCCGGCCAAGCGCGGGATCGATGGCGGCGTCTACAAGGATTTGGCCAAGCCGATCTTCGCCTATGTCGGCCGCGTCTCGGTCGAGAAGAATATCGAAGCGTTTCTCGCGCTCGATCTGCCGGGCACGAAGGTCGTCGTTGGCGACGGGCCCGCACGCGCGGAGCTGATGGCGAAATATCCGGAGGCGCACTTCCCCGGATCGAAATTCGGCGATGAGCTTGGCCAGCACTATGCCGACGCAGACGTGTTCGTGTTCCCAAGCTTCACCGACACGTTCGGCCTCGTGATCCTCGAAGCGATGGCGGCGGGCACGCCGGTCGCGGGCTTCAACGCGCCAGGACCGAAGGATCTCATTCCCGGCACCGGCGCGGGCGCGGTGAACGACGATCTCATGATCGCGTGCCTCGAAGCGCTCAAATGCGACCGCGCCACGGCGCGCGCTTATGCGGAGAAGTTTTCTTGGCGTGAATGCGCCGAGGAGTTCCGCCGCAATCTCGAGCCGCTGCCGAAGCCTGAGAAGAAGCGCTTCTGGCGCCGCCTCCGCGCGATCCGCCGCCGGAAAAAGCCGCCGGTCGTTTAGCAACATCCCTCATTCCCTCCCCTTCAGGGGAGGGAAAAGCCTGCGCGGAACAACACACGCTGACACGGTTTGGCCCGTTTTGGCGCCAAGCGTGCGCGGATGCGCGTTCTGTTTGCCGCCGCCCTTTTGCTTGCCGCGTGCGCGCCCGCGCCGCAGCCGGATGCCTCCGCGCCTGCCGCGGAGAGTGACCGCGCGGCGCCGCCGGCGCCTGACGAAGTCGGCGCGTTTCAGGAGCGCGTTTCAACCGATCCGGCGTTTGCGGGTCTCTTTGTCGAGCCGCCGCGCGACCGCGTGGTGGTGATGTTCACGGGCGATGCAGAAGCACATTTGGCGCGCCACACCCGCGATCCGCGTTACGTCGCGCGCACGGCGCAAACGCCCTACACGACACTGCTTGCGGCGCAAGAAGCCGTGACGGGCGCGATGGCACACCATGAGATTCATTTCATGACGGCTTCGACCAACGTTCAAGAAAACGTGGTGGAGGTCGAGGTCGTCGATGCGGGCGTTGCGCGCGCGGCTTTGGCGCGTGTTGGTTATACACCGCCGCCTTATGTGCGTCTGATCGGGCGCGGCGGGTTCGTCGCGGAAGATCAGTCGCGCCCGCCAGTGACGAGCTTCGTGCAGATGCGCATGCCGGCGGGCGTCGAGCTGCAAGCGCTGGCGCGCGGCGTGCTCACGTTGCGCGATGGCTGCTTGCGGCTTGGCGAAGGGCCGGAGTCGCGGCTGATCGTGTGGCCCTCTTCCGCCGTGCTTGAGATCGAAGGCCGCGTCGTGCGCGTGAGGGATCAGCGCATGCATACGTCGGTCACGCTTGGCGACACGATCGAGATCGGCGGCGGCGAAGGCGAAACGCTCATTCAGAGCGCGCTGACGGCGCCAACGCACTGCACCGGCCCCTATTGGGGCGCGGGGAGCGGGTGGCGGCGCGTGCAGTAGCGCCTACGCGACTGCGATTGCTTCGATTTCGACCAGCATTTGCGGCGAGGCGAGCGCTTTGACGTAAAGCAGCGTGGCGGCTGGCGGCGGTTGCGGCATGAGCGACGCGGCGGCTTGCATGAACGCGCCGGTTTGCGCCTCATCGGTCAAGAAGATCGTGTA
>CAZXNY010000260.1:0-4419 GCA_964642205.1 uncultured Caulobacteraceae bacterium | reverse complement strand
GGCGGCGCTCGTCACCTCAAAACCAACGAGCGCCGCCGCTTCCGGCGCATTCGGCGTAACGACCGCCGCCATCGGCAGCATCGCGCGCAACGCATCCATCGCGTCCGCGTCGAGCAGCGCCGCGCCCCCCTTTGCGATCATTACCGGATCGAGCACGACCGGAACGCCGCCGCCTGCCTCTGCATGCGCGCGCGCCACAAGCCGCGCCGTCTCCGCCGTGCCGAGCATGCCGATCTTCCACACATCGGCGCCCAGATCGCTCATCACAGCATCGATCTGCCCGCGAATGATGTCCGGCGGGATCGGGTGGATCGCGGTGACGCCGCGCGTGTTCTGCACAGTGATCGCCGTCACCGCCGTCATCGCGAATCCGCCAAGCGCGGTCACGGTTTTGATATCGGCCTGAATGCCCGCACCGCCGCCCGAATCCGAACCTGCGATGATGAGCACGCGGCCCTTGATGCGTGTATCTGTCATTCGCTCGCGCGCCACACCTTCAACGCTTGCACCGTTTCGCGCACATCGTGCACGCGGATCATGCCAGCGCCAAATTCCGCCGCGCGGATCGCAAACGCGACTGACCCGCCGACGCGCTGATCGGGCAATGACGGAACGCCTTCGATCTTCTCGATCGAGCTTTTGCGCGACGCGCCGATCAGCACGGGAAGGCCGGTCTTCGCCTTGAGCCGCTTGGCGCCGCGCAGCAGCGTCAAATTATGCGCCACGGTTTTCCCAAAACCGAGCCCGGGATCGACCCAGATGCTCTCGACGCCCGCCTTGCTCGCCGCCTCCGCGCGCTCCCGCAAAAAAGCCGCGACCTCTTCCAGAACATCGCCATAGCTCGGCGCATCCTGCATCGTCTGCGGCTCGCCGCGCATGTGCATCAAGATGGTGGTGACATTCAGCCGTCCCGCCGTCTCCAGCGCGCCCGGCGCACGCAACGCGAGCACGTCATTCCAGATCGTGGCGCCCGCCGCGACCGCCGCAAGCGCCACCGCCGGCTTCATCGTGTCGATCGAGATCGGCGCATCGGTGCGCTCGCGCAGCGCTTTGATGACCGGCGCCACGCGCTCGATCTCGACGCGTTCATCGACGGGCGCGGCGCCCGGGCGCGTGGACTCGCCGCCAACATCGATCACGTCCGCGCCTGCATCGAGCATCGCCAGCCCATGCGCGACAGCATCGCCCGCGCGCCAACGCCCGCCATCCGAAAACGAATCCGGCGTGACGTTGAGAACGCCCATGATCCATGGCCCGCCAGCAAGCTTCGGCGGCGGCAACACGCGTAGCGGCATGGCCGCGCGATGCACGCTTTCCGCGCGCCGCGCAAGCGCGTGTTGGCGCGTTCCTTCAAAGCGCGGTACGCCGTGCGCGCATGGCCGACAATTTTCGCACGCGCTTCGAATGGCTGATCACGCCGGTCTTCCGTTTCTACTGGCGCTTGCAGCGCCCAATGACGCTCGGCGCCGTCGGCTTGGTGACGGATGAAGCGGGGCGCGTTCTGCTGATCCGGCACACCTACCGGCGCGGCTGGTTTCTCCCGGGCGGCGGTGTCGAGCACGGCGAAAACGCCCGTGAAGCCGCTGCGCGCGAATGCGCCGAGGAAGGCGGCGCGGAAGCGACGGCGCCACCGAAACTCATCGGCTTCTACCTCAACCAGAAATTCAAGAACGACCACGTCGCGCTCTACCGCATCGAACAGTGGAAGCCCTGCCCGCCGCGCGAGAACGGCGAGATCGCCGAGCGCGGCTTCTTCGCGATCGACGCGTTGCCGGAAGGCACGGCAGGCAGCGCGCGCCGGCGGATCGCCGAGCTGTTTCAAGGCGGCCCGGTGCTCGACATCTGGTAGCGCCATTTGCGCAGGGCGCGTCTGCACGGCGGCGCCCTGACGGCGCCCGCGCGCGTTCGCTATGCTGCCCGCGTACCGAATCGGAGGCGCCCATGCGCGCACGCGCCTGTAAAATCGTGGCGACCCTCGGCCCAGCCAGCGAAGCGCCCGAGCGTCTGCTGATGCTCATCCAGGCCGGCGTCTCCTGCTTCCGGCTCAATTTCAGCCACGGCACGCGCGCCGAACACGCCCGCCGTTACGCCGCCATCCGCGAAGCCTCCGCGCGCGCCGGCAAGATGGTGGCGGTGCTCGCTGACTTGCAGGGCCCGAAAATCCGCGTCGGCAAGGTCGCCGACGATGCCGTCACGCTGAAATGGAACGACACGGTCACGCTCGAAGCGTCCGATGGCGTAGGTGATGCATCCTGGCTGCGCCTCCCGCACCCCGAACTCATCACCGCGCTCGAGCCGGGCGACGTCGTGAAGCTCGACGATGGGCGCCTGCAGCTCACGATCACCGAAAAGAGCGGCGGCTTCCTCAAAGCGCGCGTCGATGTCGGCGGCGTGCTAAAGAGCAACAAGGGCGTCAACATCCCGACGCGGCGGATTCCGATCTCGCCGCTCACGCAGAAAGACCGCGCCGATCTACAAACCGCGCTCGAACTCGGCTGCGACTACATCGCGCTCTCATTCGTCCAAAAGCCCGAGGACATGCGCGAAGCCCGTGCGCTCGTGGGGGATCGCGCCGCGTTGCTTGCGAAAATCGAAAAGCCCGCCGCGCTCGAAGAGCTGGAAGAAATCGTCGCGCTGTCGGACGCGATCATGGTCGCGCGCGGCGATCTCGGCGTGGAGCTGCCGCCCGAACAAGTGCCGATCGCCCAACGCCGCATCATCCGCACCGCGCGCGCCGCCGGCAAACCCGTGATCGTCGCCACCCACATGCTCGAAAGCATGATCGATGCCCCGACGCCCACGCGCACCGAAGCGAGCGACGTCGCGACCGCCGTCTATCAAGGTGCGGACGCCGTGATGCTCTCGGCCGAAAGCGCCGTCGGCCGCCACCCGCAGACCGCCGTCGCGATCATGGACCGCATCATCCGCGCGGTAGAAGACGATCCGGATCATTGGGCCGGACTCGATCGCGAACTGCCACGCCCAGAGCCGACGTCCTCTGACGCAATCTCACAGGCCGCGCGCCAAATCGCCGGCACGCTCGAATGCGCCGCCGTCGTCGCCTACACGACAACGGGCTCAACAGCGCTCCGCATCGCGCGCGAACGACCGCACTGCCGCGTGATCGGCATGACGCCCGTCGATGGCACGGCGCGGCGCTTGTGTTTGGTGTGGGGCGTCGAAAGCGTTGTCACGCCCGACGCATCGAGCCTCGAAGACATGGTCGACAACGCCGTGGGCGCGCTGAAGAAGATCGGCGCGGCGCAAAGCGACGATCGCGTCGTCATAACCGCCGGCATCCCGTTCGGCCAAAGCGGCAAGACGAACACGCTCCGGATCGTCCGGCTGGATTAGCTTACTGGGACCGCCGGCGCCCCGCCGGCATCGTTGCTCCAGCCGGCGAGGGCGCCGGCGGTCCAAGCTCACCCGTGCTGCACGCAAAACGCGTTGCCTTCGGGGTCGAGCATGATCGTGTACCCGTCACGCCGTTCACGCACCCGCGCGCCAAGTGCTTCAAGCCGCGCGATATCGCTCGCCGCGCCCGACACATCCAGATGCACGCGCGAGCGCGCGTCGCTCAGCGGCGACCATTTCTGAAAGCACAACGTCGGCCCCGGTCCATCCACCATTACGCTGGGATCGGTCTCCGGCGTGAACCCGAGCGCCACCAGCCGCGCGATCTCGGCGTCGTCATACGCGCGCACCGAGTAGCCTTCGAGCGCGGCCGCCCAGAACCGTGCGAGCGCGGCGGGATGCGCCGCGTCGAACACAATTTCCTTGAGCCTCACACCAACTTCTCCCGCATCGCCGCAAGGCGCCGGGCGCCTTCGTCCAACGTTGCGTCGCGCTTGGCGAAGCACAGACGCACGACCTGCGCCTCCGGCGCCGTTGCGTAGAACGCGGAAAGCGGGATCGTGGCGACGCCCGCCTCTTTCACAGCACGCGTCGCGAACTCCGTGTCGCTCAGCGTAATCCCGGACGCTTTGAGATCGACGCAAGAGAAATACGTCCCGGCGCACGGCAGCACAGCGTAGCCCGCCGCCGTCAGCGCCGCCGCAAGCCGATCGCGCCCGCGCGCGAACTCGGCGCGCGTCTGCTCGAAATAGCTCTTCGGCAGCGCGAGCCCTTCGGCGACGGCGCGCTGCAGGTTCGGCGGCGTCGTGAACGTCAAAAACTGGTGCGCCTTCGCCAGCACATCGCTCAATGCCGGCGCGGCGCAGATGAAGCCGACTTTCCAGCCCGTCATCTGAAACATCTTGCCGGCCGAGCCGATCTTCACCGCCCGCTCGCGCATGCCCGGCGCGTTGAGGATGGTGTGATGCGCCGCGCCGTCGAACACGACGTGCTCCCACACCTCGTCGCAAATCGCGATCGAATCGAGCGCCACGCAGAAGCGCGCGATCAGCGCCAGCTCCTCCG
>CAZXNY010000259.1:0-4422 GCA_964642205.1 uncultured Caulobacteraceae bacterium | reverse complement strand
GGAGCTGTTTGCACGGCCCGCACCAGGGCGCCCAGAAATCCACGATGACGGGCGTCGTTTTGGAAGGCTCGACAACGTCGGCCATGAAGGCCTGGTCGGAGCTGTCTTTGATGGTGGGATCGGGGGGCGCTGCGCCGTCGAGATAGGTCATGTTTGGTCCGTTGTGCGGGTTCTACATGGACGCTTGGGCCCTATCGTTCAATGCGAACCGGCTGGCCGCCTTGATCGAACGCAACGCGGATCGGGGCGTGACCGGTCCATGCTAAAAACGCCAGGAGCCCGGAGGGGCTGACGGCGGTGGTGGCCGCGTTGGTGAGCGGGTGAAAGTTCACGAGATCGTGCGCGAGGAGCGCCTCGTCCAGCACGAACATGACGCGGTGCGCGGCGTCGTTCATGAGCGCGAACGCCGTGACCGAGCCGGGGGTGACGCCGAGCACCTCCTCCATCAGCGCGGCGTTCCCGAAGCTGAACCGCGCCGCGCCGAGCGCCTTCGAGAGCGCGTTGAGATCGATCGCCGTCTCGCCCAGGGCCGAGACGAGCCAGAGCGCGCCCTTCTTGTCCTTGAGGAAGAGGTTCTTGGAATGCCCGCCCGGCAGCGCGGCCTTGAGGTCCGCGCCTTCCTCGACCGTGAAGATGGGCCGGTGCTCGGTCGTTTTGTGCGCAATGCCGAGCGCATCGAGGCGGGCGAAAAGATCGGCGGGCGTTGCAGGCATCGGCAGAGCGCACTTGGCCGAGGGCGCGCGGCTCGTCTAGTCCTCTGGCGATGAAGCTGACTTGCTACACCGTCGATCCCGATCCCTCGCCGATGATCCCCGGCCGCCCCGAGCGGGACTGGATGGACGCATTCGCTGAACGCCACCCGTATCGCTGCCTGCCGCTGGTGGTGGCGAACACGTCTGGCTGGGAGCTGCTCTCGCCCGTGTCGTTCACAGCCTCATGGAATGGCGGCAAGCTCGCCAAAGACATCCGCATCGATCCCGATGGCGATACGACCGCGGAGAAACTGGCGCGCCACGCCGTCTCGCACTTCTCCGGCGGCGTGATCACGTTTCACACCGGCTATCTGTTCCGCACCGAACCCGGCTGGGATCTGTGGTGCGGCGGGCCGCCGAACGTCATCAAGGATGGCGTGACGCCGCTCACGGGCGTCGTCGAAACAGATTGGCTGCCGTTTCCCTTCACGATGAACTGGCGCTTCACGCGCCCCGGCATGGTCTCGTTCAAGAAGGGCGAGCCCTATTGCTACGTTATGCCGATCTCGCACACGGCGGTCGATGAGGTGCAGCCGATCGTCAAACGCATCGAAGACGATCCCGAGCTCAACAAGGCCTACCAGGATTGGGGCAAGAGCCGGATGAGCTTCCTCGATAAGCTCCACGCCCACGATGAAGAGACCAAGCGCAAAGGCTGGCAGCGCCATTACTTCAAAGGCCAAACGCCGGAAGGCGAAACGCTGACCGACTCGCACATCCACCGCCGCCGCCTCGCACCGCCGCGCAAGGCGGAGAAGGGCGAGTAACAGTTACGCCGCGAGCTTCTCGCCGCGCAGCAGCTTCGGCATGCCCGGCTGCTCAGCGCCCGCAAAGCGCATGAAGAAGCGCCGGGCCGGGCCGATCTGATTGACGAGCGCGAGGCCAATGCCGCGCGCGCGGCGGATCGGGGCGATGTCGTTCGAGAACAGGCGATCGAAGAAATCCATCGCGCCCGCCATCGTCACGTTGTCGAAGCGCCGCCAGCGCTGGTAGCGTTCAAGTATAGTGACATCGCCCGCATCGAGCCCGAGCGCCATGCCGTCCGCGATGCATTCGGCAAGCGCAGCGACATCTTTCAAACCGAGATTCAAACCCTGCCCCGCGATCGGATGAATCGCGTGCGCGCTATCGCCCGCGAGCGCGAGACGCGCGTCGATCATGCGCTCGGCAATGCGCATCGACAGCGGATATGAAAAGCGCGGCCCCTCCAAGCGCACGTCACCCAGAAAATCGCCGAAGCGCAATTTCAACTCGGCGAGAAAATCTTCTTCGCCCATCGCGAGCAGCGCTTTCGCAGCGAGATGCGGTTCGGCCCACACGATGTTCGCGCGCGCGCCTTTCAGCGGCAAAATCGCGAACGGCCCGCTCGGCAAGAAGAACTCGTGCGCGACGCCGCCATGCGGCTTGTCATGCGCAACCGTTGCGACGATCGCCGTCGATGGATAGTCGCGCCCGATCGTTTTGATGCCTGCATGCCTGCGCACAAATGAGCCGCGCCCATCGGCGCCGATGATGAGGCTCGCGCGCACGCGCCGGCCATCTGCAAGCTCTGCTTCGATGTGCGAAGAATGGCGCGTGAACCCGGTCACGGCCGCCGGCGCGATCAACTGCACGCCGCGCGCCTTCACCGCTTTATCGAGCGCGACGCGCAGATAGCGGTTCTCGACCATGTAGCCGAGCGGCTCTTCCGCATTCAGTTCGCCAAAGTCGAAATGCAGAAACGTCGCCGACGGGCCCTCGAGCGGGCGGCCATCGGTCACCAAGATCTGCTCGATCTGTTGCACGACCGGATCGAGATCGTCCGTCAGCCCAAGCGCGCGCCACATCCGGTAGTTCGCGTAAGCGATCGCGAAGGCGCGGCCATCGAAGTTCGGCTGCAGCGCCGTCGTCGGCGGCGCGGCGTCCACCACAGCGACAGAAACACCGGCCTGATCGAGCGCCAGCGCGAGCGTTTGGCCCACAAGACCGCCTCCGGCGATCAAGACATCGGCTGAAATGGTGTCTGCGCGCGCGTTCATGGCGCAAACTTAGGGGGTGCGACACGCCGCCGTCGATGCGGCGCCCTGTTGCGCAGCGCCTCGGGATAAGGGCGCCTCTTTTTTAGGCGATGGTGCGCCCCCCGCCCCCGGGCGGCCGCCACAATCTTGCCCCTGATGGCCCGCGCCCGGCCAATCCGCCCCGAGGGGTCTCGCGCGCTGGCGCGGGCGCCCGGCGCAGACGGGAGCTTGGCATGTTGAGTTTGAGGAAAGCAGCGGGGCGCGGGTGGTCCGCGCTGCGCATCGGAGGGGCGGCGCTCGCAGCTGCTCTTCTTCTAGGGGCCGTGGCCCCGGATTTGGCGTTCGCGCAGGACGTCGCCGCGCCAGCCGCGGCGCCGGCTACCGCAGTTGCGGCCGAGGCCGTGACGACGGAAGCGGCGCCGGTCGAAGCGGCCGCCGTGGTCGAAGAAGTGGTCGCTGAAGAAGCCGCCGCCGAACCGACCCAAGATAAGGGCGACGTCTCCTGGATGTTGATCTCGACCGTTCTGGTCCTGGCGATGATCATTCCGGGCCTCGCGCTGTTTTATGGCGGCCTGGTGCGCGCCAAGAACATGCTCTCGGTGCTCATGCAGGTCTCCGTGACCGCGATCATCGGCATGCTGTGCTGGGCGCTCTGGGGTTACTCCCTCGCGTTCACGGACGGCCCGGCGGGTCTCGCGCAGTTCATCGGCGGCACATCGCGGCTCTTCCTGTCTGGCGTAACGACCGACAGCACGGTCGCGACGTTCAGCGATGGCATCGTCATCCCCGAGCTCGTGTTCATCGCGTTCCAAGCCACCTTCGCAGCGATCACCGCGGCGCTGGTCATCGGTTCAGTCGCGGAACGCATCAAGTTCTCGGCGGTGATCATCTTCGCCGTGCTATGGCCGCTGCTCTCGTACTACCCGATCGCGCACATGGTCTGGTACTTCACGAGCGACGCCTCCACGACGGGCTTCCTGTTCAACCTGGGCGCACTCGATTTCGCGGGCGGTACGGTTGTCCACATCAACGCGGGCGTCGCCGGTCTCGTTGGCGGCATCCTGCTTGGCCACCGTTCGGGCTACCGCTCGGAACCCTGGCCGCCGCACTCGCTGACGATGACGTACATCGGCGCTGGCCTGCTGTGGGTTGGCTGGTTCGGCTTCAACGCGGGCTCGAACCTCGAAGCCACGGGCGGCGCGGCGCTTGCGCTCTTGAACACGATGCTCGCGACGGCGGCGGCGGCGTTCTCCTGGATCCTCACGGAGTGGGTCACGAAGGGCAAGCCGAGCGGTCTTGGGCTCGCGTCCGGTATCGTGGCGGGTCTCGTCGCGATCACGCCGGCGGCCGGCCTCGTCGGCCCGATGGGCGGGATCATTCTCGGCCTCGTCGCTTCGCCGGTCGCGCTGATCTTCTGCTCGGTGATCAAGAACGCCCTCCGGTATGACGACGCACTCGACGTGTTCGGCATCCACGGCGTGGCGGGCATCATCGGCGCCATCGGCACGGGCATCCTCGCGGCGCCCCAATTCGGCGGCGTTGGCGCGGAAGACTTCGACATCGTCGGTCAAACCACCATTCAGGCGACGGCGGTTGGCGTCTCCTTCGTGTGGTCGGCTGTGGCGAGCATCGTGGTGTTCCTGCTGCTCAAGATCCTCGGCGGCTCGCGGGTT
>CAZXNY010000258.1:0-4457 GCA_964642205.1 uncultured Caulobacteraceae bacterium | reverse complement strand
CGTCATGTGGTACGTCTCGGGCAACCGCGACGATGAAGTGATCGAACGCCCGAACGAATACTGGATCGAGCGCCCGAACGTGCGCCGGCACCTCTCCTTCGGCTTCGGTATCCACCGCTGCGTCGGCAACCGCCTCGCGGAGTTGCAGTTGCAGATCATCTGGGAAGAAATCCTGAAGCGCTTCCCGGAAATCCACGTCACCGGCGAACCGACGCGCGTGCAAAGCGCGTTCGTCAAAGGCTACGACAAGCTGCCCGTGGTGATCCCGCGCCGGGCTTAGGCGCGGGCGGGCTTCTTCGCCACAGCGAACATGATCGCGGCCAGATCGGGCGGCGTGAATTCGCCGCTCGCGTCCGCCAGCGGTTCGAGCTTGCGCATCTGCTGTTCGAGCACGAGGTGCGCGTACCCGTGCGCAACGGACCAGACGAGCTTGATGATCTCCACGCGCTCGCTCTCGCTCGTGTAGCCGAGCGCTTCGGCGGCCGGCATCGAGATTTCCACTAGTTGGGCGAAAGCGGCGCCGGCGGACTCCACGTACGCTGGGTCGTCGCAATCGATCAGCGAGTCCGAGAACATCAACTTGAAGAGCCCCGGATGGGCGCGCGCGAAGGTGAGATAGCCGACGCCCGCCGCGCGGAGCTGCGCTTCCGGTGTTTTCTCGGCCGCGGCACGCGCCGCCGTCATCGCGTCGCCGAACTTGAAGAACGCGATCTCGCCGAGCGCGGTGCGCAAAGCTTTGATCGACGGGAAGTGATGCGCGGGCGCGGCGTGCGAAACGTTGGCGCGCGCGGCGACGCCCCGGAGCGTCAGCCCTTCGAGGCCTTCTTCTTCCAAGATATCCAAAGCCGCCGCGAGCAGCGCTTCGCGCAACGCGCCGTGGTGGTAGCTGCGTGGTTTGGCCTTCGCCCGGGTCATGTTCCGACCATATGAAGTGATCTTTACACTGTCAAAATAAATCTTGACGGCGTCAGGATTGGCGGGCAGAACGATCTTGGCACTGTCAACATAAGAGGGAACGCCATGCCGGTCGGAGATATCGCTTCCTGGGAGGGGCCGTTCGGCATCGCCAACCTCTCGGCCATGGTCGGCTGGGTGGCGCTGGTCTTCCTGCCGCGCTGGCCGTGGCTCATTGCGACTTTGCGCATTGGCGTGATCGGCATTCTCGGCGTCGTCTACGCCACGCTGATCTTCGCGTACGCATCGGGCGCGGAGGGCGCCGGCTTCTCGACGCTCGCGGGCGTCGCCGCGTTCATGGCTGTGCCGCCGCTGATGCTGGCGGGCTGGATCCACTATCTCGCGTTCGATCTCTTCGTCGGCACCGTGATCGCGGAGAAATCCGACGCGCGCGGCCTCTCGCGCTTTCTGCAGGCGCCGATCCTGTTTGCGACCTTCATGCTCGGGCCGCTCGGCTACGTGCTGCACCTCGCCTCGCTCGCGCTGCCCGCCAAGCGCGCCGCCGAACTGCAACCCGCCTAGCCGGAGGAGGTCACGATGACCGCTGTCGCCTACGCCGCGCCCGCGCGCACGAAAGAGAACGACGCCGAACTCACGCTCTGGGCCGGCGCGCTGATGATGATCGCGCTCGCGCTGCCCACGCTCGCAGCGCACTACATGGATCACCGCACGCTGATCGGCGTCAGCGTGTGGGACAAGCCGCTCAAGTTTGAGATTTCGATCGCGATCCATCTCGCGACGCTCGCGCTGATCGTGCGCCAGATGACGCCAGAAGCGCGCGCCGGGCGCTTCGTGCGCAGCGTGGCGACCGTCAGCTCGTTCGCGGCGGTGGGGGAGATCGCGTACATTCTCTACCAAGCCGGGCGCGGGCGCGCGTCGCACTTCAACTTCGATACGACGTTCGAAATCGTGATGTACGGCGTGATGGGCGCTGGCGCGTCGTCGATGGTGATCGCCTCGCTGCTGCTTGGGTGGAGCGCGCGCAAAACGCTTGGGCCACAAACGGGCGCCGGCCTCAAATGGGGCGTGGTTCTTGGCCTTACGCTCGGTTCGCTGCTGACCCTCGTGATCGCGGGCCTCATGTCGTCGAGCACGCTGACGGAGCCGGGACACTGGGTCGGTGGCGAACGCACGGACGCAAGCGGGCTGCCGTTCTTCGGCTGGTCGACCACCGGCGGCGATCTGCGCGTGCCCCACTTCTTCGCGACGCATCTCATGCAAGCACTGCCGCTGCTTGGCCTGATCGCGGATCGTACGTTCCGGCAGCTGGCCGTTCCGGTTGTCGCGGTGGGCGCGGTGTTCGGCGTCACGGTCGTCGGCGGAACGTTTGTGCAAGCGCTGATGGGGCTTCCGTTTCTGCCGCTGCCGTGATGACCTTGCGCCCACAATAAGGAGGCGCGCATGGCTTACGAGGCGGAGATCGCGGCGGCGCAGAAGGTGCTCGATGATTTCATGGCGGCGTTCAACGCGCGCGACATCGCGGCCTGGCAGAAGACGTTCAACTTTCCGAGCTACCGGTTTCACTCCAACACCGTCTCGGTGATCGACGAGAGCTATCATCAGCCGGACATGTTCAGCCGCGGCGCGTTGACGGATTGGGATCACTCGGCGTGGGATCGCCGCGCCGTGATCCATGCCGGCGCCGACAAAGTGCATATCGACACGCGGTTCACGCGCTACCGGAAGGACGGCAGCGTCATCGGCGGGTTCGACAGCATCTACATCATCACGCTCGAAAACGGACATTGGGGCGTGAAGGGACGGTCGAGCTACGCGCCGTAAAAACGGCGATGCTGAAAAGTGGGCAAGGTTAAGCGGAACAAGGGCGGTGCAGCCCTTTTTGGAACTTGCGGACGAGCGGCGGCTTCTAGAGCCAAACCCAGCTTTAGGCGCCCGCCATGCTTCACGATGACGATTTCGTAGACTTCCAGCCGCCCGCTCAGGAGCGCCCGACGCGCGCGTGGTACGCACAAGCGGCGAGCGTGTTCGGCGGCGCGTTCGCGCTTGGCCTCGGCTTCCTGGCGTTCACGGTCACCGGTGGAATCGGCGCGGACTTCGGCATCGGCCAAGCCAATGCGCGCCAATCATCCGCGATCGTGCAGCCGGTCTCGTATGATGGCGAACAGCGCACCAATTCGTACTGGCGCGACTCGATGCTTCACAACGTGGCGGCGCGGGACGGGCAGGCCGAGCCTTACGACACCGCTGAATTGGATCATCCGTATCAAGACATTTCGGGCGTCGAGGCCGAGCCGCTAGAAGGCGCCGCGCCCGCCGAACACACGCGGATCACGGTGATGGGTTTTTCAGGCGAGGACCAGGAGCCCGGCTTCGACGGTTCGCAGGGGCCGTTCGCTGAGCCGGAGACGCTCCCGGCCGAGGAGCAGATCGCCCCGCCCAAGCGCCCAGCGCAGCCGGCGCTCGTGGCGGTGATGTAGCGCGCCGTGCGCGGCCGCTTGCCAGGCTGCTGCCACTATGCTGTCAGCAGGGTGGCAGTAGGACGGCGGCATGAGACGCGCAGATCGCCTTTTCCAGATCATCCAAATCCTGCGGCGCACCCGCCGGCCGACGACGGCTGACGCGATTGCGGCCGAACTCGAAACCTCGAAGCGCACGATCTACCGGGACGTCGCGGACCTCGTGGCCCAGCGCGTGCCGATCCGAGGCGAAGCGGGCGTTGGGTACGTGCTCGACAACGGGTTCGACCTGCCGCCGCTGATGCTGACACCCGATGAGATCGAAGCGGCGGTGCTTGGCGCCCAATGGGTGGCGACGCGGGGCGATCCCGCGCTCGCGCGCGCCGCGCAGGATCTCACGGCGAAGATCGCCGCCACTGTGCCGGAGCGTTTGCGCCCGTACGTGCTTGAACCCGCGACGCGCGCTGTGCCCGGTTGGCGCCACGAGCAGGACGCGCTCGATATGGCGCAGCTGCGCGCGCACATTCACGCGGGCCGCAAGATCGCGCTGCGCTATCGCGACGAGCAGGGCGCGGAAACCGCGCGCGTGATCTGGCCGATCGCGATTGGCTATTACGAAGCGGTGCGCAATCTCGTGGCGTGGTGCGAGCTGCGCAAAGACTTCCGCTCGTTCCGCACAGATCGCGTCGCGGGCGCGGAGTTTCTCGACGAGCGCTATCCAGAACGTCCTGCCGTGCTGCGCGCGAAATGGCGCAAGGCGATGGACGATGAGCGCCGCCACATGCGTGAAACGGCGCGCGCTGCGGAAGGCTAACCCGGCTCTTCCGTAACGCGAACGACGCCGCGTTCTCGCTTGCGGCCAGCGCTTCGCGCGCGTTCAATGCGCGCGGAGGAACACCGATGGCCGACGAGATTATTCTGCATCACTACGACACTTCGCCGTTCTCGGAGAAGGTGCGCGTGTTCCTTGGCATGAAGCGCCTCGCTGGCTCGATGCGCAATTGGCGGGCGGGCCGTTCATTCACGGCGCTGAACCAAGTCTCGCGGATGCGGCGGCGTACATGAACATCTGGTTCACGCGCGGCG
>CAZXNY010000257.1:3435-4517 GCA_964642205.1 uncultured Caulobacteraceae bacterium | reverse complement strand
CGCGCTCGCCGCGTGCAGCGATCCGCCCGCGCCCACGGCGTCCGCGCCCGTGCCGCGCGCGGCGGAAGCGGCGGCGACTCCGGCGTATGCGCCTTGGGTGTGGAACGACATTTCCGGCGATCCGCAGCTCATCGGGCAGTGGACGTACACGCCGCTGCAGGGCGGCTATTCCAGCGCCGCGTTTGGCGGCGACGCGACGGAGGCTGCGTTCTCTTTCTCGTGCGAGCACGCCACGCACATCGTCACGATCATGCGCAGCAATACGCTGGAACCCGATCAGCCGACGACGCTCACGCTGATCATTCCGGCGGGCCGCCAGGATTTTCCCGCGCACAGTTACAACGAAGGCCTGCCGCACATCGCCGCGCGCGTGCCGGTCCCCGACGCGCGCCTCGAAGCGGTCGCGGCGTCGCAAGACGGCTTCGCCGTCGAAGCCGGCGGCGACGTCACGCGCATCCGCCCCGATCCCATGATCGCGCGCGTGCTCGGCGATTGCGGGCGAAGTTAGCGCGACTTCACCTTCTCCCCTTGTGGGAGAGGGAGACAGCGCAAAAATAAATCTATCCCCACCTCTTCGCGGCGCCCGTATCATGCAGGCCATGTCGCATGACGCGCTTCACCTTCTCTGGACTCTTCTCGCCGCGCTCGCGGCCGCGATCTTCATCGCGGCGCGCGTGCGTGTGCGCGTTTCGTCCAGCGATGGCGCGGTAACCATGGTGAACACGCCAGCGACATCACGCGTGACCAAACCGGAAATGACGGCGCAATGCGGCGTGGAGCGCCCGCATGTCCGGACCCATCACGCGCAACGTGCAACACGGACCGCCGGCGCCTCGCCGGCAATCCCAACGCACAATGTTCGGATCGTCACGCGCGTGCTGGCGTCATGCCGGCGCGGCGCCGGCGGTCCGAACGCGGCCGTTTCCGCCTCAGACTAAGGCGTTTCCGGCTCCCTGCACTGCGCAGCGATCGAACGATCGCGGCGCCAATAGGCATGTCCGCGCGCTTGATCTAGTTTGCGCGCATGAAAAAGGCGCTCGCGCTCCGCCACACGTCTTATGTCGACGCCGATCTCGTGGGCG
>CAZXNY010000257.1:0-3335 GCA_964642205.1 uncultured Caulobacteraceae bacterium | reverse complement strand
GCGCTCGGCGCGACCGTTGTGAAAGGCGCCGCCGGACAGGAGATCGGCTGGCGCCCGCTCTCGCTCACCGCCGCAGGCAAGCAAAGCGCGCTCGCGGGGCTCGACGGTAGCCGCGTGATGCAATGGCACGGCGATACGTTCGCGCTCCCGCCCGGCGCAACGCATCTCGCGGCGAGCGAAACCTACGCAAACCAAGCCTTCTCCGCCGGCCCGCACGCGCTCGCGCTCCAATTCCACCTGGAGACCACGCCCGAAGGCCTCGAGCTCTGGCTCGCCGACCACGACCACCCCGAGCTCGCCGAACTCGGCCTCACCGAAGCGGACCTGCGCTCGCAAGCGCGCGAAAGCTTCCCGCCGCTCAAACCCAAAGCCCTCGCCGCGCTTGACGCCTGGCTCGCCGCCGCGCTTTGAACGTTACGTCAGCGAGGGGGAAACAGAATGCGCACGCCGCTTTACGGCGCCTGGCGAAAGGCGCTCACCGCAACCGGCGTGTCGTTCGGCCCGCGCGCGCTCTCGCGCCGCCACTTCCTCGCGCTCGCCGCCGCGGCCGCTGCGTGCAAACCGGTTGAGCGTGTTGGCGGCGCAGGCCGCGGCGTCGCCATCATCGGCGGCGGCGCGGCTGGACTCACCGTCGCCTACCGTCTCGCGAAAGCCGGCAGGCAGGCGACGATCTACGAAGCCAGCGCCCGTTTCGGCGGCCGCATGTTCACGCAGCGCGACTTCAACGAGGACGGGCAGTTCTGCGAGCTTGGCGGCGAACTAGTGGACTCTAACCACACCGCCCTGATGACGCTCGCGCGAGAACTCAACGTCGGCATCCAGCGCCTCGCGCCCGAGGGCGATCCGGGCGAAGACCTCTTTCACATCAACCGGCGCCTCTACGCGCAACACGATCTCCTCGACGCGAACGGCCAAGGCGCCTACCGCCGCGCCGCCGAACGCATCGCCGCCGACCAAGCCGCCCTCCTCACGGCGGACGAGGAGTGGACGCCGCGCGCGCGCGAACTCGACCAGATCAGTCTGCGCGCTTACCTCAACTCGCTCTCCGACGTGCTGCCGCCCTGGGCCATCACGGTGCTGGACCTCGCCTATCTCGGCGAATTCGGGATCCCCACCGACCAGCAATCCGCGCTCAATCTCGTGGACTTCATCGGCACCGGCCTCGACACGGGCTTTCGCATGTTCGGCGATAGCGACGAGCTCTTCCGTGTCGAAGGCGGATCGCAAACACTAACCGATGCGATCCACGCGGCGCTCGATGGCAACATCACGCAGAAGCCGCGCCACGCGCTCACGCAGATCGCGGGCGCCCAAAACGGCGTGCGCCTCAGTTTCGACTCGCCGGACGGCGCCGTAACCGCCGAACACGACACCGTCGTCATCGCGATCCCGTTCACGAAACTGCGCAGCGTGCGCGGCCTCGACACGCTGAACCTCGGCGACGCGAAACTGCAGGCGATCCGTGAACTCGGCTACGGCGACAACGCCAAGATCATGGTGTCCACGACGACGCGCCCATGGAAGGATCCCGCGCGCGAGTTTCCCGCGCCGTCGAACGGTACGTTCTATTCCGACACTGGCATGCAAGTGGTGTGGGAAACGAGCCGCGGGCAGAACGGCGACCGCGGCATTCTCACGAACTTCCTCTCCGGCGTGCAGGACCAGGGCCAGCTCACGAAGATGCAGCAGGGCCTCCAAGCCATCGCGCCGCCGATCGCCGAGAGCCTCGATACATCCAAGCGCGCCTTCATGTTCTGGCAGACGCAACCTTTCGCGCTCGGCTCCTACGCCAGCGCCAAGATCGGCCAGTACACGACGCTGCTCGAAGAAGCCGGCGTGCCCGCGCAAGACGGCCGCATCCAGTTCGCGGGCGAACACACGAGTCCCGATTTCCTCGGCTATATGAACGGCGCTGTCGAAAGCGGTGAGCGCGTCGCCGCCGCGCTCCTCGGGACCGAATGATCGCATGAGCTTGCCGGCTCCCGGCGAACGCGCCGCGGGCGCCGATCTCTCCGCCGAAGACTGGCGCACGCACGATTGTGAAGAAGCGCAGTTCGACGGCTGCACGTTCACGGATGTGAGCTTCCTTGAGATCGCCGCGCGTGGCGCGTCGTTCACGAAATGCACGTTCCTACGCTGCCGCTTCGCCAGCGCCGATCTGCGCGAGACGACGTTCGAAGACTGCGTCTTCGCCGACAAAGAAGCGCACACTGGCCCCACGTTCTTCGTAACCGATCTTTCGCGCGCCACGTTCACGCGCAGCGATCTCTCCTTCGCCGCGTTCGAACGCACGGAAATGCAGGGCCTCACGCTCAGCCACTGCAATCTGCGCGGCGCGCGGTTTTTCCGCGCCGACTTCACCCGCGCCGTGAGCCGCAAAGTCATCCGCGCCGCGGCGAGCATGACGGACTGCAACTTCCACCTCGCCGACCTGACAGACATCAAGCTGTCCGGCGCGGACCTCCAGCGCTCTGCCTTCCGCGAGGCCGACCTCACGAACGCCGATCTCGAAGAGGCTGACCTTCGGGAAGCCGATCTGTTCGGCGCAATCTTGGCGGGCGCGAAGCTCGCTGGCGCCGACGTTCGTGGCTGCGAGGTCAGCGGCATCGACCTGGGCGCGCTCGCCAGCTTTGCGGGGCTCAAGATCACTGTGCAGCAGCAATACGCGCTCCTGAGCGCGATGGGCCTCGATGTACGGAGCGAATAAGCCCTAACGCTTACGTGACCCGCTTTGCGCAGCGCGGCGACGCCGCGTATCGTCTCCTGCAAAGAGGGACGGAGCCGATGGGCCTAATTCAATCCATCAAGCGCGAAGCGGCGCTTGTCGATGGACTCATGCGCACGCTGAAGGCCTACAAGGTCATTGACGCGGAGGGAACGCGCACCGTCGCGGACGACATCGAGGAAAGCTGCGACAAGCATGCGGCCAACGAGGCCTTCCGCTTCGAAGGCGCCTCGCTCACCTACGCGCAGTTCGAAAAACGCGCGAACCGCTACGCGCACTGGGCGGCCGCGCAAGGCCTTAAGACGGGCGACACCGTCGCCCTCCTCATGTCGAACCGGCCAGACTACGTCGCGTGCTGGGTGGGGCTGACCAAAGCGGGCGTCGCGACCGCGCTCATCAACACCAACCTCGTCGGCGGCCCGCTCACGCATTGCATCAACATCGCCAACGCCGATCACGTGATCGTCTCGGGCGATCTTCTGCCGCATGCGCTCGCCGTCGCGCCACAGCTCACGCGCAATCCAAAGCTCTGGGCCGCCGATGGCCCGGCCAACGGCGCACAAGATTTGGACGAAGCGCTTGCCGCCGCGAGCGATGCGCGGCCGGACAA
>CAZXNY010000256.1:0-4520 GCA_964642205.1 uncultured Caulobacteraceae bacterium | reverse complement strand
AGCGCGCGAAGAAACCGTTCCGGCATCACCCAACCCAAACGGCCCGCGCCGCCGGCGCCGCTATAAGCGAGCCGCGCCGCGCGCGATAGGGCGGACCTGCTAACGATTGCGCGGCGCCGCGGGCGCCGATAGCGTCCCGGCCCGATGTGGCGCGCCCTTTTCTCGATGTTCGCGTGGGCGGTGCTCACGAGCGCGGCCAACGCCGATGCGCCGCGCCGCATCGTCTCGCTCGATTACTGCGCCGATCAATACGTGCTCGCGCTTGCCGACCGCGCGCAGATCGCCGCCGTCAGCCGGGGCGCGCTGCGCGACGATTCCTTCTATCGCGAACGCGCGCGCGGATTGCCGCGTGTTCGCGGTGGGGTGGAAGAAGTGCTCGCGCAGCGGCCGGACCTTATCGTGCGCAATTGGGGCGGCGGTTTCGACGCGGCGCAGCGTTACGCGCGCTTCGGCGTGCGCGTGTTGCAAGTTGGTGATGCGGCGACGTTTGCGGCCGCGCGCGCCGATCTTCTGAGCGCCGCGCGCGCGCTTGGCCAGGAAGAGCGCGGCGCCGCGCTCGCCGCCGATCTCGACACGCGCTTGTCGGCGCTGGAACGCGCGCGGCCCGCGCACGCGCCGGACGTGCTTTACATGACAGTCGGCGGGGCCGTCGCAGGCGGCGGCGTGATGATGGATGAAGTGATCCGCGCTGCCGGCGGGCGCAACGTGCGCGCGGCGGCGGGCTGGCAGGTGATGCCATTGGAGCAGCTCGTTGCGTCGCCTCCGCGGATCGTCGCGCTGGGTTTCTTCGAAAACGCGCAAGGCCGCGCGACGCCTTGGAATTACGCGCGCAACGCCGCGCTCGCGCGGGCGTTGGCGCCCGCGCGCCGCGTCGTGCTGCCGGCGGACCGCATCTCGTGCGAGGCGTGGTACTCCGTCGGCGCCGCCGAAGCACTCTCCGCCGCGATGCGTGCGCCATGAAGCTGACGGCAAATCTCGTGCTCGCGTCGCTCATGATCGTGACGCTGGGCCTGTTCATCGGCCCTGTCGCGCTCGGCGTGGACGAAGTGCTCGGCGCGCTGGTCGGCGCAGGCAAGCCGCAAGCGATAGCGATCGTGCAAGAAGTGCGTGCGCCGCGCGTGATCATGGCGTGGCTTGTGGGCGCCGCGCTTGGCATCACAGGCGCGGCGCTGCAAGGGTTGCTGCGCAATCCGCTCGCGGATGCGGGCGTGCTCGGCGTTTCCGGTTTCGCGACGCTCGGCGCCGTGCTCGCGTTCGTCACCGGCGCAGCGGCCGCATGGCCGCTCGCGCCGCCCGTTGGCGCGCTCGCGCTCGCGTTTGTCGCAGCCCTGACGGTGACTGTGCTCGGCGCAGCGGCGCGCAACGCGGCGACGCTCGCGTTGATCGGCGTTGGGCTTTCAAGCTTTGCGGGCGGGCTGATCGCGCTCGCATTGAACCTCGCGCCCAACCCCGCTGCGCTGGCGGATTTGGTGAACTGGACGCTCGGCTCCGTCGAAGGGCGCAGCTTCGCGGATGTTGCGATCGCCGCGCCATTTATTGCGGCGGGCGCAGCGCTGATGCTGCTCGCCGCGCCGGGCCTGCGCGCGCTGACACTCGGCGAAGAAGCGGCGGGCGCACTCGGCCTTCGGCTCAACCGCACGCGCGTGCTTGTCGTACTCGGCACGGCGGCGGCTGCAGGCGGCGCAACGGCGTTTGTGGGGATCATTGGCTTCGTCGGCGTCGCCGCGCCGCATCTCATTCGTCCATTGGTGGCGCACGATCCGGCGCGGCTCTTGTTGCCCAGCGCATTTGCGGGCGGTGCGATGCTCGCCCTAGCGGACGTGATTGTGCGCGTCCTGCCGGGCGATACAGAATTGAAACTGGGCGTCGCGGCTGCCCTGATTGGCGGGCCAGTGTTCGCGCTCATCGCGGCGCGGCTCGCGTCGCGGGGCGGCGCGACATGACCGCGTTGCTCGAAGTCACGAACGCGGTCGTGGAGCTTGGCGGAAGGCGCGTTGTCGATGGCGTCGATCTCTCGGCCGATCGCGGCGAGATCGTTGCGCTGCTTGGGCCGAACGGGGCGGGCAAGTCATCGCTCATCCGCGCCGCGCTCGGTCTGCTCGAACTGACAGAAGGCCGCACGCGGCTCTACGGCGCCGATCCCGCCCTGATGGCGCCGGACCTGCGCGCGCGCCGGGCGGCATATCTGCCGCAAAAGCCCGTAGCCGCGTGGCCGCTCAGCGTCGCGGCGTTGGTGGCGCTCGGGCGTTATGCGCATGGCGGCGCGCCAGAACGCATGAGCGCCGAAGATTCGGAAGCCGTTGAAGCGGCGCTCGCCGCATGTTCGCTCAGCGCGCTGCGCGCACGGCGGCTGGACGAAATCTCCGGCGGCGAACGTGTGCGCGCGCATCTGGCGCGCACGCTGGCGCACCGGGCGCCGCTGCTTGTGCTCGACGAGCCGACCGCAGGGCTCGATCCCGCGCAGACCCTCGCCGTCGCGGACATTCTGCGTACGCAAATCTTGAACGATGGCGCTGTGCTTTTCTCCACGCACGACATTGCGCTCGCGGCGCGCGCCGCGACGCGCATCGTGCTGCTGCGCTCTGGGCGCGTCATTGCAACGGGCACGCCACGCGAGGCGCTGACGCCGGCGGCGCTGCAAGAAGCGTATGGCCGGCCGGGACGCTTGATCGGTGATGGCGCGGCCGTCGCGGCGGTGTTCGAGTAACTAAAGCGCCTTGCGCATGAACAGCCGCTTGCTCACATCGAGGCCGCCCGCGATCTGGTTTTGCTCGTACTGCTTCATCCAGTCCGTCATCTCGGCGCGCGGTAAATCGCGAAATCTCAGCCGCCGATAGAACGGCGCGTTCCAGGGCACGTCCCGAAACGTGGAGAGCGTCACAGCGCCGGCGCCCTCACGCTCCGCTTCATCGCAAAAGTAATCGACCAGCGCGCGCCCGATGCCGCGACGCCCATGCGCGGGATCGACAGCGAGTTCCGCAAGATAGTGCGAGTCCGGATGACGAATGCCGAGCACGAAACCGACCGGCTGATCGTCCACGAACGCCGACCAAGATTGGCCCGCCGCAATCAACGATTCGTGCGTCGCCTGCGTGACCACGCTCGCGCCTTCCGGCGGAAACGGGATGAGGCCGAGCGGTCGAAACATCTCGTTCGCCGCCCGCTCGATCGCCTGCAGCAACGCGATGTCCGCCGGGTCGTTGGCCGCGATGGTGAAATTCATAGGCGCTTCGCGCCGCTCTGAATTTCGGCCGCGAGCGCAGGCGTCATCGGCACATACGCGCCTGCGGCCGGATCGTCGTAATAGATCGCATCGCTTGTGGCGGCGGGATCGAACCCTTCGCGCACGAGATCGACTTTGCGATATTTGAACGTGCCCGTCGTTTCGATCGCCGGTTGGATGCGGATGAAGATCGGACGCGCGTAGGGCGCCAGCTCGCGGTAGATTTCAGAGCGCAATTTGCCCAGATCGAAGCCTTCGCCCGGCGTGATGGCCGCCATGCCGGCGCGGCCATCCATGTCGCCCACCTTCACGCCATAGACGTTCGCTTCATCGACGCCTGGCGCCGCGGAAATCACATCGCCCACCTCGTTGGTCGAGACGTTCTCGCCCTTCCAGCGGAACGTGTCGCCGATGCGATCGACGAAATAGAAGTAATCGTCCTTGTCCTTGCGGAGCAGGTCGCCAGTGCGGAACCAGGCGTCGCCCTTCTCGAACACGTCGCGGAGGATTTTCTTCTCGGTCTGCTTCGGGTCACCCGAATAGCCCTGAAACTGGAAGCGCGGATCGTCGCTGCGGATCGCGCCGAGCGCTTCGCCCGGTTCATCGACATCGGCTTCCACGCAGAAGCCCTCCGCATTGCGCACAGGCGCGTCGGTCTCGACGTCGAACTTCACGAGGCGGATGTTGAGCCGGCCCTGCATCCACTTCGGCACGCGCCCGATGGCGCCGATCTTTCCATCGAAGTTCAGCAGCGAGACGTTGCCTTCCGTCGAGCCGTAGAATTCCAGCATCTTCGGAATCTTGAAGCGCTCGACGAATTTGTCCCACACCTCGGGCCGCAGCCCGTTGCCGATGCCGATACGTATCTTGTGCTTGCGCTCCATCGGGTGGGGCGGTGCGTTGAGCAGGTATCGGCAGAGCTCGCCTATGTAGAAGAACACGGTGGCTTTCTCCGCCGCCGCTTCTTCCCAGAAATGCGATGCGGAGAATTTGCGGCGCAAGATCACTGTCGCGCCAGTCTCGAGCGCAAAGCCGATCCCGGTGAGTCCGCCCGTCGCATGATAGAGCGGCAAAGTGATGTAGACGCGGTCGCTCTCGACGCCGTGCCCGCCCCCAATGAACGCGCGCATCATGCCCATGATGCGCAGATGCGTCATCTTCGCGGCCTTGGGCGCACCGGTCGTGCCGCTGGTATAGACGTAAAGCGCGGGGTCCGTCGGCTTGAGGTCTGCGCGCACGCTCTTGTCCGGCCGCGCATCGCTCGCGGCGGCAAGCGCTTCGTCCAAATCTTGTGCGC
>CAZXNY010000255.1:0-4532 GCA_964642205.1 uncultured Caulobacteraceae bacterium | reverse complement strand
ACGATGGTGAAACCTGCGTCCTTCATCGCTTGCGCGGACTTGATGTTGGAGCGGTGTGTGTGGCGTGCTTGCGGGAGCCGCACGCCGCGTTCGGTGAGGTTGCACTCGAGTTGGCAAAACACGACGTCGCCGCCGCGCAGCGTGTCGCGCGCCAGGGCGAAACACTCGCGCGGGTCTTCCCGGTCGGGCGCGACGTCGCCGGTGGCGTAGAGCAGCGCCATCAGCGCGGGGTGAGTTTGAGCGGCACGGAGAGCGCGCCGATCTCGGGAAAGCGCGTCGGGCGAATGTCGCCGCTCACTTCAAAGTGCGATGTGCGCGCCAGCAATTCTTCGAGCGCGACGCGCAGTTCGACGCGCGCGAGCGCCGAGCCTGCGCAGGCATGCGCGCCCATGCCGAAACCGAGGTGATCGGAGATGTTCGGGCGGTTGAGGATGAATTGATCCGCGTTCGGAAACACTTCTTCGTCGCGGTTCGCGGAGGCGTAGACGATCGCGATCGCTTCGCCAGGACAGATCGTGCGGCCGCGAATGTCCACGTCTTCCTTGGCCGTGCGTGCAAAGCCGCGATAGGGCGTGTAGAGGCGCAGAAACTCTTCGACGGCGGCGGGAATGAGCGACGGATCGCTGCGGAGTTGCGTTTGCAGTTCCGGATGGCGCGACAGGTGCACGGCGATGGAGCCGATCATCACCGTCGGCGCGATGATGCCGACGACAAGGACTTGGCGCACGGTGCCGATGATGAGTTCATCCGGCAGCGGTTCGCCGTTCACACGCGCGGCGAGCAATGCAGCGGCTGGATCGATTGCGGGATCGCGCGGATTGGCTTTGCGATCTTCGATCACGCCGCGCGCCATCGCATAGAGCGCGAGGCTCGTTTCCTTCACCGTTTCATCGACGGCGGCTTGCACGGCGTAGTTATAAGCGCGGCCGACTTCGGCGAGCGCGCGGGCGGCGTCTGCATCAAGGTTCATCCATTCGGCGAAGACCTTGATCGGCAGGTGCATCGAGAAGTCGCCGCAGATATCGCCCGCGCCGCGCGCGATCAGCGGATCGAGCAATTCGACGGTGAAGCGGCGGACGACAGGTTCGAGCGCATCGGCTTTGGCTTTGGTGAGCAGCGGATCGAGCGCGCGGCGATAGGGCGTGTGCTCCGGCGGATCGAGGTGAAGCGGCGGGCGCCGGCCGGTGAAAGCGACCTTCGGGACGACGTTTTGCACCGAGGTGATGAACAGCGGATCGGCCGCGGCGCGCTTCACGTCGTCATACTTCATGAGCGCCCAGAACCCGCCCCACGCGTCGGTATGGGCGACGGGGCAGCGGGCGCGGAGGTCTTCGTAAACCGCGTAGGGGCTGTCGAACGTCTCGGGGACGAGCGGGTCGAAATCGGATGGAATCTCGCGGGCCGTCACGTTCGCTCTCGCCTCCCGCCCCCGGTTCTATCTGGATTAGGGGGTCTCACATACGAATATCGGGTCGGAAGGCGATTTGAAAGCGCTTTCAGGGGGCGGCGGAAGGGAAACGGCAAGGCCATTGCAGGCATGACGGCTCCTTCTACCCGCAGCCGCCTCGTTTCGGGGCCGGACTTGCCCCGGAGTCGCCACTTGGACGGGTTCTCTGTCTCGAATGCAGCCTTCCGCGCTCCCAGCGCCGGGCGAAGCGCGTTAGCGTTTGGAGCCATGAAGAAGGGGACCGTCTTGAGAGCAGCCGTGTACGGCGCGGCCGCCCTGGCCATTTTCTGCGCCGCCTGCGGCCAGACCAGCGCGCAGACGATCCAGCCGGCCGCAGCGCCGGTCTCGACCGCGCCGCCGCCAACTTTCGCATCGTCGGGCAATGCCGACTTCGATGCCTGGCGGGACGATTTCGCGCGGCGCGCGGTGGCGCAGGGGCGCGATCCGGCGGTGCTGTCGCGCGTGCTTTCAGGAATCGCGCCCGAGCAACGCGTGATCGACTTCGACCGGCGCCAGCCGGAATTCGTGAGCCCGGTTTGGGACTACGTGACGACGCGCGTTTCCGCGCAGCGCATCTCGCAAGGCCGCGCGCTCAAGGCTGAGCTGGGGCCGCTGCTGCCGGCCGTTGAGCAGCGCTACGGCGTCGATGCCGACATCATCCTCGGCATCTGGGCGCTGGAGAGCAATTTCGGCGCGGCGCCTTTGCCTCATAATGCGGCGCAGGCGATTGCAACGCTGGCATTCGAGGGCCGGCGGCGTGCGGCATTTGAGACGTACCTGCTTGCACTTTTGCAGATGGTCGAGCGCGGCTATGCCGGGCCGAACGAGTTGCGCTCGTCTTGGGCGGGCGCGCTTGGGCAGCCGCAGTTCATGCCGGACGCTTATCTTTCGCTTGCCGCCGATTGGGATGGCGATGGGCGGCGCGACATTTGGAATAACCGCGGCGACGTGGCGGCCTCGATCGCGAACTACCTGCAGAACCGCGGCTGGGTGAGCGGCCAGGAAGTGTTCGACGAAGTGCGATTGCCGCAAGGCTTCAACTACGCGCTCGCCGATACGCAATCGCGCCCGGTGAGCGAATGGGCTCAGCTTGGCGTGCGGCGCGTCGATGGCGCGGATTGGCGCACGCAGGACATGGCGATCCCGTCGCAATTGTTCTTGCCGGCGGGCGCGCAAGGGCCCGCGCTTCTGCTGCATCCGAATTTCGCGGTGATCCGCCGCTACAATGCGTCGGACCGTTATGCGCTGACGATCGCGCTGCTCGCGCGCGCGTTCGAAGGGCGGGGCGGGCTGGTGACGCCGTGGCCGACGCATATCGGCACGCTGCAACGGGACGACATGCTGCAATTGCAGATGCTGCTCGCGACGCTCGGCTACAATCCGGGCGCGGCGGATGGGCAGTTCGGTTCGAACACGCGGCGCGCTGTGTCTGCATTCCAATCCGCACAAGGGCTCGCGCCGGATGGCTATCCGACAGCGGAGGTGCTGCGCGCGGTGCGTTTGCGTGCGGGCGTCGATGCGCCTGAGCCGCCGGCGGCGACGCCGCAGCGCGCGCGCATTCGCGAGGCCAGCTTGCCGCGCGCACGGGGTCTCGATCGCGCGGGCGTGCGGGATTTGCAGCGCCGATTGACGCGCCTTGGCTATTCCACGGGAGGCGCGGATGGCTTGATTGGCGAAAACACGCGCGCCGCGATCCGGAATTTCGAGCGCGCAGAACAGCTCACCGTCACGGGGCGTGCGACGACACGTGTGATGGCTGCGGTGCGCCAGGCGCAGCAGCGCTAGGCGAACACCACGCCTGTCAGGATGGCGGCGTAGTGCGCGCTCGCTGCGGCGAGCACGGCGCCGTGCCAGACAGCGCGGCGAAACGGCAGGCGCTGCGCAGCGTATGCGATGACGCCGAGCGAGTAGATCGCGCCGCCCGTTGCGAGCAGGATCAGCGACACTGGCCGCACGCCGGCCATCAGCGGCTCAATGGCGCCGATCACCATCCAGCCGAGCAGAAGATAAACCACGAGCCAGATGCGTTTTGACACGCCGGGTAAAAAGAGCTTTCCGGCCGCCGCGATGAGCGCGATCGCCCATACGGCGATTGTCATCGAGATCGCCCATGCGCCTTCGAACCGTTGCGTCGTGAAAGGCGTGTATGAGCCAGCGATCATCAGGAAAATGGCGGCGTGATCGAGCCTGCGCAGCCGCAGCTGCAGGGCGGGGCGTTTCGCGAGGTTGTACGCCGCCGAGGCCGTGAGCATCGCCAGCAGGCAGAGCGCATAGATCAGCGTGCTGCTGGCGCGGCCCAACCCGCCCTGCGCCAAAGCGAAACCGACGAGGAGCGGCGCGCCTGCCGCGGCGGCGACGAGGCCAATGACGTGCACCCAACGGTCCGCGACGCGCTCGGCGTGCGTGGGGTAGTGGGCGGCCGGGACGGGGAGCGCGGTCATGAAACCCTCCAGCGCCACTCTAGCACGGAAAGGAACCCAGCGGCTGCTGCGCGATTGCAGAACTTCACGCGGCTTTAACGAACAACAACGGCGCTTCAACGTGTTGAGCACCGCGCGTTAAGCAAGGGCGGCGATAAACGGGGCTCGACTTAACCTCGCTCAGAAGAGCCGCGCGCCCGCATGTTTCCGCTTATTGGCCTTGGCATCGTGTTCGGCATGGTGTTCGGCGGCTTCGTGCTGGCGGGCGGGCACTTCGACGTCATCATCGTGGCGCTGCCGTTCGAGATGATGATGATCGGGGGCGCTGCCGTTGGCGCGCTCGTGATCTCGCAAGATCCAGGCAATCTCGCGAAGGTCGGCGGTGCGTTCGCGATGGCGCTCTCCGGGCCGAAGTGGAAGAAGCAGGACTACGCCGATCTGCTCGCGCTGCTCTTTCAGCTCACGAAGCTGATGAAGACGAAGGGCGTGGTCGCGCTCGAAGCGCACATCGAAAAGCCGGAAGAGAGCGCGATCTTCCAGAAGTACCCCAAGCTCCTCAAAGACCATCACGTGACGTATTTCATCTGCGACACGCTGCGCATGATGACGATGAACCTCGACGACGCCCACCAGGTCGAGGACGCGATGGAAAAGCAGCTCGAGAA
>CAZXNY010000254.1:0-4550 GCA_964642205.1 uncultured Caulobacteraceae bacterium | reverse complement strand
GCCGTTCGCACCGCTCCAAGGCGGGCAAGGCAAAGCTCAAGGAAGCGATCGACCGCACGCGGGCGCTGCTGGGCGTGCCGGCGGACTTTCACATCGCGATCGTGCCGGCCTCCGATACGGGCGCGGTCGAAATGGCGATGTGGTCGATGCTGGGCGGTCGCCCCGTCGACGTGTTCGCGTGGGAGAGCTTCGGCGAAGAGTGGGTGACGGACGCGGCCGAGCAGTTGAAGCTGACGGACTGCAAGATCTACGTCGCGCGCCCATACGGCGCGCTGCCGGATTTCACCAAGGCGCGCAAAGAAGCCGATATCATTTTCACGCAAAACGGCACCACGTCGGGCGCGAAGATTCCGAACTTCGATTGGATCGCCGCCGATCGCGAAGGCATCACGATCAACGATTGCACCTCCGCTGCGTTCGCGCAGCCGATCGATTGGTCGAAATGCGATGTCACGACCTATTCGTGGCAGAAGGTGATGGGCGGGGAAGCCGCGCACGGCATGCTCATTCTCTCGCCGCGCGCCGTCGCGCGTCTGGAGAGCTACACGCCGGATCGCCCGCTCCCGAAGCTCTTCCGCATGACGAAGAAGGGCAAGCTGGACGCCGAATTGTTCGAAGGCTCGACGATCAACACGCCCTCGCTGCTGGCGACCGAGGATTACCTCGACACGCTGAAATGGGGCGAAAGCATCGGCGGGCTCAAGGCGCTGCACGCGCGCGCCGATGGCAACGCGAAGGCGCTTTACGACTGGGCCGATCGCACGCCGTGGATCGCGCCGCTCGCGGACGATCGCGCCACGCTATCCAACACAGGCGTGTGCCTCAAGGTCGTCGATCCGCGCGTTACGGCGCTCGATGACGCGGCGCAGGCTGCGTTTGCGAAGAAGCTCGCGGATTTGCTGGAGAAGGAAGGCGTTGCGCTCGACGCGGCATCCTATCGCTCCGCGCCTCCGGGCCTGCGCATCTGGTGCGGCGCTACGATCGAGAAGAGCGACGTCGAAGCGCTCATCCCTTGGATCGAGTGGGCGTACGCGACCTGTTTGGCTGATCTGAACAAGTAACTGAACGCGCACCCTCTCCCCCTTGAAGGGGAGAGGGCTGGGTGAGGGGGATTGCGCACACGCATCCCTCGCGCCTGTCCCCCTCATCCGGCCCCAAAGGGGGCCACCTTCTCCCCCTCAAGGGGGAGAAGGGACGTAGTCGGAGGCTCAAATGCCCAAAGTTCTTATCTCGGACGAACTCTCGCCCGCCGCTGTCGAGATTTTCCGGTCGCGCGGGCTTGAAGTGGATTTCCAACCGCAGCTTGGGCCGGATGCGGCCAAGCTCCGTGAGATCATCGGCAATTACGATGGCCTCGCGATCCGTTCGGCCACCAAGGTGAAGGCCGACATCATCGCCGCCGCGAAAAATTTGAAAGTGATCGGCCGCGCCGGCATCGGCGTCGACAACGTCGATATTCCCGCTGCGACCGCCAAGGGCATCGTGGTGATGAACACGCCGTTCGGCAATTCGATCACCACGGCCGAACACGCCATCGCGCTGATGTTCGCCGCCGCGCGCCAACTTGGCGCGGCGGATGTGTCGACGCAGGCCGGCAAGTGGGAAAAGAACCGGTTCATGGGCGTTGAGCTCTACGCGAAGACGCTGGGGCTCATCGGTTGCGGCAATATCGGCTCGCTCGTCGCGGAGCGCGGGCTTGGCCTCAAGATGAAGGTCATTGCCTACGATCCGTTCCTTTCGCCGGAACGGGCTGTTGAGCTTGGCGTGGAGAAGGTCGAACTCGACGAGCTGTTGAAGCGCGCCGATTTCATTTCGCTTCACACGCCGATGACGGAGAAGACCAAGAACATCCTCTCGGCGGAGGCGCTTGCGCAGACCAAGAAGGGCGTCATCATCATCAACGCCGCGCGCGGCGGGCTCGTGGATGAGGCCGCTTTGCGCGCTGCGCTCGAAAGCGGGCACGTGGCGGCGGCGGGCTTCGATGTGTTCACGGTCGAACCCGCGAAGGAAAACGTGCTGTTCGGCGCGCCGAACTTTATCGCGACGCCGCATCTCGGCGCGAGCACGAGCGAGGCGCAGGAAAACGTTGCGCTGCAAGTCGCTGAGCAGATGAGCGATTACCTGCTCTCGGGCGCGGTGACGAACGCGCTCAACATGCCCTCGATCAGCGCGGAAGAAGCGCCGCGTTTGAAGCCGTTCGCGGCGCTCGCGGAAAAGCTCGGCGTGTTCGCCGGGCAAATCGCGGACGATGGTTTGGAAGCGGTCGAGATCGAGTACGAGGGCGATGTCGCGCAGCTCAACACGCGCCCGCTGACGGCGGCGCTGCTGGCCGGCCTGATGCGCCCGCTCATTCCCGAAGTGAACATGGTCTCTGCGCCGGCGGTGCTGAAGGAAAAAGGCACGCCGCTGACCGAGAGCAAGCGTGACGTGTCGCCGATCTACGGCTCGCTCATCCGCATCAAGGTGCAGACGGGCGGGCGCTGGCGCACGCTTGCGGGCGCGGTGAACGCTGGGCAGCCCAAGATCGTCGAAGTCAAAGGCATGCCGCTCGAGGCTGAGTTCCAGCCAATCATGTTGTTTGTAAACAACAGCGATAAGCCGGGTTTCATTGGGGCGCTCGGAACCATGCTCGGCGAAGCAGGGGTCAACATCGCGACGTTCCACCTCGGCCGCCAATCGGCGGGCGAGGATGCGATCGCGATCGTCGGCGTCGATCAGGTCGTGCCCGATGCGATCCTCGAAAAGCTGCGCGCGCTGCCGCAGGTGCGGTACGTGAAGGTCCTCCGCTTCTAGGCGCACGCCCCAATTCATTTGCCGCCCGGCCGCCTCCTCGCCTAAAACGAGGGGTGCGCTGCGGCGCGCGGGGGAGTGGGGAACATGAAGATCAAAGCGCTGTGCGGAGCTGTGCTTGGGCTCGCCGCGACGGCCGGTTCCGCGAACGCGACCGATATCGCCGTCGGCGTGATGGCGCACAACATCGAGATCGTGGACGATAAAAACGCGGGCAAGGAAGCGAGCCCGAACATCGAGGCGCAGCTGACGTTCGATGGCGTTGGCCCGGCGTGGACCGGGCGTCCGCATCCCTATCTGATCGGCTCGCTGAATACGGGCGGTGATTTCAGCTATGCGGGCGTCGGCCTCGAATGGCGCTTTGCGCTTGGCGACAAGTGGAGCCTCGATCCGAGCCTCGGGTACGTCTTCCACACCGGCGAGATCGATAACCCCTTCACGCCGGGCACGCCGCAATCGGTTCAATACGCGAACGATCACGTGCTCTACGGATCGGAGGATTTGTTCCGCGTCACGGTCGCGGTGTCGCGCGAGATCGGCGCGCGCACCAACGCGCAGCTGGTGCTTTCGCATTTCAGCCACGGCCACATCATCGGCAGCGGGCGCAACCAGGGCGTCGATCAACTCGGCGTGCGGCTCGGCTATGCCTTCGGCGAGTAAGATCACGCTGATCGCCGGGCGCGGCGGCGGCTCGACCGTGCCCGAGGCGCTGATGACGCTCGCCGGCATCGATTTCGTGCGCGAAGAGATCGACTGGAAAGAAATCTACAAGACCGGCTCGCGCCTCGCGGCGATCAATCCGGCCGGGCACATCCCGGCGCTGATCTTGAAGAATGGCGAGATCGTCACCGAAAGCGGCGCGATGGCGCTGCTGATTTCCGAGTGGGCGCCGGAGGCTGAGCTTGCGCCGCCGGTGGGCGCGAAGGACCGCGCGAAATTCCTGCGCAAGCTCTTCTTCATCACCGCCACGCTCTATCCGATGTGGACGTTCGACGACATGCCCGAGCGCTATGTCGGCAAGGACGAGGCGCAAAAGATGGTGCGCAAGAAAGTCCAAGCCCGCCGCGAGGAGCTGTGGCGCGCGCTCGAAGGCATGGTGGGCAAACCCTGGGCGCTCGGGCGCAAGATGAGCGCGCTCGATATTTTCATTGCGGTAATGACGCGCTGGCGCCCGCGCCGCGATTGGTACGCAGAGAATTGCCCCAAGCTGCACGCGATCGCCGTGAAGGCCGACAAAGTTCCGGCGCTGAAGGACGTGTGGGCGCGGAACTCTCTGCCCGCTTAGCGCCCCTCGAATTTCGCTGGGCGCTTTTCCAGGAACGAGTTCATCCCTTCGCGGAAGTCTTGCGTGCGCACGAGTTGCAGGAAGTGCATGTAGACGTGGTGCACATGGTCGTTGAACGTTTGTTCGAGGCCCATGCGCATCAGGCGCTTCGATGATTGCACCGCGAGCGGCGCGTTCGCCGCGACGTCTTGCGCGAGCGTCCGCACGGCGCCGGCAAACTCCGCATCCGGCACGACGCGGCCAACGAGGCCGTACTCGGCGCATTCCTTGGCGCTCAGCGTGCGGCCGGTGAAGATGATTTCCGCGGCGCGCTCCCAGCCGAGCAGGCGCGGCAGATACCAGGTGCCTCCGCTCTCCGGCACGATGCCGCGCTTCACGAAGGCGGGCGCCATCTTCGCGCTCTCGGCCATCACGCGCATGTCACAGCCCATCGCGATGTCCATGCCGTAGCCCGCAGCTGAACCATTGAGCGCGG
>CAZXNY010000253.1:0-4574 GCA_964642205.1 uncultured Caulobacteraceae bacterium | reverse complement strand
GCCGCCAAGCTCAAGGAGCGCGATGAACGGCATACGCGCGCTGGCTCCTCGCGCTACATGGTCGAGCCCAACATCAAGGAAGGTAAGGGCGGCCTCCGCGATCTGCACACGCTCTTCTGGCTGGCGCGCCACCGCTATGGCTTTGCCAAGCCCCGTGAATATATCGATGCGGGCGTCTTTACCGGCGAAGAGATGGGCACCTTCCGCCGCGCGGAAGAGTTCTTGTGGACGGTGCGCTGCCACCTCCACTACCTGACGGGCCGCGCCGAAGAACGCATCTCGTTCGATCTGCAGCCCGAAATGGCGGTGCGCCTGGGGTACGGCAAACGCGGCGAGCAGCAAGGCGTCGAGCGCTTCATGAAGCGCTACTTTCTCGTCGCCAAACAAGTTGGGCAACTCACGCGCACGCTCTGCGCCAAGCTGGAAGCCGATCAGGCAAAGACCGCGCCCAAAGGCATCTCACGCCGCTCCGATCCTGCGCGGCGCATTGTCGGCCTCGATCCCACTGGGTTTCGCACCGAGGGCTATCGCCTGAACATCGAGCGTCCTGAAACGCTCGACGATCCAGTCAATCTCTTGCGGCTTTTCCAGATCGCCGATCAGCGCGATCTCGATGTGCATCCGAACGCGCTTGGCGAAGCGGCGCGCCGCCTCAAGCGCATCACGCCGCAAGTGCGCAAGGACCCGCGCGCGATCGAAGCATTTCTCTCGATCGCGGCGTCGGATCGTCATCCGGGCGCAGCCTTGCGCTTGATGAACGAGGCTGGCGTGCTCGGTCGCTTCCTGCCTGAGTTCGGCCGCATCGTCGCGCAGATGCAGTTCAACATGTACCATCACTTCACAGTGGATGAGCACACGCTGCGCGCCGTCGATTTCATCGCCGACATCGAGAAGGGCCGCTTCAAAGAAGATCATCCGCTCGCGACGGAGATTTTTCCAAAGATCATCAACCGCCGTGCGCTCTATCTCGCGATGCTGTTGCACGACACGGGAAAGGGCATCGGCGACCAAGAAGTCGAGGGCGAGATTTCCGCGCGCGGCGCATGCGAGCGACTGGGTTTGCCGTCAGAGGAAGTCGATCTCGTCGGCTGGCTCGTGCGCCGCCACCTAGCGATGAGCGATTTTGCGCAAAAGCGCGACGTCGGCGATCCACGCACGATTGCTCAATTTTCGGAATTGGTCGGCACGACGGAGAAGCTGCGGCTGTTGCTCGTTCTCACTGTCGCAGACATTCGCGCGGTCGGCCCCGGCGTATGGAACGGCTGGAAGGGTCAGCTGCTGCGCGATCTCTACTATCTCACGGAAGCTGCGCTGCTCGGCGGGCGGACCGACGAAGTTGGCGTCAAAGAGCACCTCGCGGAAATGGCGCGCGGCGCCAAGGAACGTTTTCTTGCAGACATCGGCGAAGCCGCCGCATCGGCGCTCGATGGATGGATCGACGGTCTGGACGATGCGTACTGGCTGGCCTTCGACGCGGAAGCGCTTGCGTGGCACGGCCGCGAGCTGATCGCGGCGCGCTCGCGCGGCGAGCCCGCTTACGTGTCGGCGCGCCCGCGCCCGGAACACGGCGTCACGGAATTGTTGGTCTATGCGCCGGACCGCCCTGGTCTGTTTGCAAGCCTTTGCGCTGCGGTCTCAGCAACCGGCGCCGACATTACCGACGCGCGGGCCCACACAACGCGTGACGGCGCTGCATTTGACGTGTTCTCGATCCAGACGGTCGATTTCAAGCCCTTTGGCATGCAGGACCAGGCTGGTCTTCAGGCGTTGATCGCGCGCGTGCGTCGCGCGGCGCTGGAAGATGCGCGCGGCGGAGAGAGCCACAAAGCGTCACGCCGCTCCGCGGCGTTCGCGATTGAGCCCTGGGTGCGTGTGGACAATGAAATCACGCCGCATGCCACCGTGATCGAGGTATCGGGGCGCGATAGGCCGGGCGTGCTCGCCGATCTCGCCGCGGTGTTCGCCGATGCGCGCATTTCCATCATCTCGGCGCACATCGATGCGCAGGGCGAGCGGCTCTCGGACGCGTTCTATGTGCAAGAGAGCGATGGCGGCCAGGTGCGCGATGCGGCGCGGCTTGAGAAGCTGCGCGGCGATCTTGAAGCGGCGTTGCGCGCGGGTGAGCCGGGCGCGCCATCGGATGCAGCGCGCCGCACGCTCGCGGTGGCGCCCGCCTCGACGGGGCGCTAGGGCTAGTCCGTCTTCCCGATTCGCAAGGTCGTGCGTTGAGCCTCGCCCGCAACACCGCCGTGATTGGCGGCCTCACGCTGATCTCGCGCGTTCTCGGCTTTGCCCGCGATCTCGTGCTGGCCGCGGCTTTGGGCGCGGGCCCCATCGCGGATGCGTTCTTCGCGGCGTTGCGCTTCCCGAACTTGTTTCGGCGCTTGTTCGCCGAGGGCGCGTTCAGCCAGGCCTTCGTGCCGGTCTATTCCAAGACGCTCGCGGCCGAAGGGGAGGCGAAGGCTGATGCATTGGCGGGCGAAGCGCTCTCGGTGCTGCTCGTCATCACCGGTGTGCTCTCGGCGCTCGCGATCCTCGCGATGGGCTCGATCAACCGTGTGCTGTTCGCCGGCTATGCCGACGATCCCGCGACATTCCAGCTCGCGACCACGCTGAGCCAGATCACCATGCCCTATCTCGTCGCGATGACGGTCGCGACGTTGTTTTCGGGGGCGCTCAACGCACGCGGGCGCTTCTTCGTCGCCGCCGCCGCGCCGATCCTGCTAAATCTTTGTTTGCTCGTGTTCGTGTTGCCAGTGCAGGGCGATCCTGAACGCGCCTCGTTCGCCGCAGCGATCGCCGTCAGCGTGTCGGGCGTGTTGCAGGCGGGATGGGTGTGGATCGGCGCGCGCCGCGCCGGCATTGCCGCCGGCTTGCGTGCGCCGCGCGTCACAGAAGGCGTGAAGCGTCTCGCCGCCCTCGCTGTGCCCGGCGCGATCGCGGGCGGGGCGCTGCAGATCAACGTGATCGTGAGCCAAGCGCTCGCGTCGTTCGAGGAAGGCGCGATCACATATCTCAACGTCGCGGACCGGCTCTACCAATTGCCGCTTGGGCTCATCGGCATCGCCGTCGGTGTCGCAATGCTGCCGCGCTTGTCGCGGCTCGTGCAGGAGAATGACGCAACGGGCGCGCGTAGCGCGCTCGACGAAGCGGTCGCGCTGTCGATGGCGTTTACGCTCCCCGCCGCCGCCGCGTTGTTGGTGATCCCGGGCTTCCTAATCGATGGCCTGTTCGCGCGCGGCGCCTTCACGTCGGACGATGCGAACCAGGTCGGCCTTGCGCTCTTCCACTACGGCTGGGGCGTTCCGGCTTTCGTGCTCGCGAAGATCTACGCGCCCGCGTTTTTCGCGCGCGAAGACACGCAAGCGCCAATGCGCTTCGCGATCGTCTCGATGATCGTCAACGTCGCGCTTGGCGCGGCGCTCTTCTTCGGCCTGCGCGCAGCCAACGTTGCGGGCTTTCCGGGACTCGCGATCGCGACGTCTGCGGCTGCCTGGGTCAACGTCATCCTGATGATCCGTTCGCTCGTCGCGCGCGGCGCGTACGGGCCGACAGCGCATGCATGGACGCGCCTTGTGCGCATCGCGCTTGCGGCGGGCGCGCTTGGCGCTGTGCTGTGGTTCGCCGGGGCGAACCGGGCGCAGCTTGAGGGAATGCTTGGCGGCAAGGAGATGCTGATCCTCGCGCTGATCCCAGTCGCGGCGCTGGTCTACTTCCCGCTGCTCTTCGTCCTACGCGCCGTCACGGTACGCGAGGTTCGTGCCGCTTTCCGCCGCGAACCCGGCGCACGCGGCGGGGGAGGCGGCTTGCCCGGCGGTTTCGACGCCTGATAGAGAGGGCGCGTGATGCGCATCTGGACCGGACGATGGCGGGGCTGAGCCGCCGCCTTTAAGCCGCGCGGGCCCACTGAGAGGTCCGCCGCGTACGTAGTCCTGTTTGGAGTTTCCCGATGTCCGACCAACAGCCGCCGGCCTATGCAGGTCCGCAGCGCGTGTTTTCCGGCGTGCAGCCGACGAACGGGCTGCACCTCGGCAATTACCTTGGCGCCGTCGCCAAATTCGTCGCGCTGCAAGAGCGCTTCGCCTCATGCCTCTATTGCGTCGTCGATATGCACGCGATCACGGCCGATCACGACCCGAAGGAGCTGATCGAGAACACGCGCGCCGTCGCCGCGGCGTATCTCGCTGCCGGCGTCGATCCCAAGCGCTCGATCGTGTTCGTGCAATCGGCCGTGCCGGCGCACGCTGAGCTGAGCTGGATCCTCCAATGCGTCGCGCGCATGGGGTGGCTCGAGCGGATGACGCAGTTCAAGGACAAGGCCGGCAAGCACGAAGCGCGCGTCTCAACGGGGCTCTTCACCTATCCCGTGCTGATGGCTGCGGACATTTTGCTCTACAAGGCGACGCACGTTCCGGTGGGCGACGATCAAAAGCAGCACCTCGAGCTTGCACGCGACATCGCGCAGAAGTTCAACAACGACTTCAGCGCGCCGCGCCAGTTCCCGCTGCCGGAGCCGCTCACGCAAGGGCCTGGCGCGCGGATCATGTCGCTGCGCGATGGCTCCAAGAAGATGT
>CAZXNY010000252.1:0-4578 GCA_964642205.1 uncultured Caulobacteraceae bacterium | reverse complement strand
CAACACCAAGATCGATGAGGCGCGAGACCGCCGCGAGCGCGGAGTTCGTGTGCAAGGTCGAAATAACAAGGTGCCCCGTCAGCGCCGCCTGAACCGCTATGCGCGCGGTTTCCGCGTCGCGAATTTCGCCGACCATGATCACCTCTGGATCGTGCCGGAGAATGGAGCGTAGCCCCTCCGCGAAGCCGAGCCCGATATCGCTGCGCACCTGCATCTGGATCGCTCGCGGCAGATCGATTTCGACGGGATCTTCGACCGTTACGATCTTTCGCGCGCCGTTGTTGAGCTCCATCAGCATGCGATAGACGGTCGTAGTTTTTCCCGAGCCCGTCGGCCCCGTCACGAGAACGATACCGTTTCCGCGCCCTAGAAGACGGCGCATCTGCGCGAGATGATCTGGCGCAAGACCGAGCCCCTCGAACGTCGGCAACGTGCGTGTGCGGCCGAGGAAACGCAGCACAAGCGCTTCGCCCCACGTCGTCGGCAACGTGGCGACGCGCAGATCCTGCTCCTGGCCCGAGACGCGGATGCTTTGACGCCCATCTTGCGGACGCCGGCGCTCGGCGATGTCCATGCCCGAGAGCAACTTTAGGCGCGACGCGACAGCTTCATAGAGCGCGCGTGGCGCCGTACGCCAATCAACGAGCAAGCCATCGACGCGCAGGCGCACGACCATATTGTCTTCGAACGGTTCGATGTGAATGTCGCTGGCGCGGCGCGCCACCGCTTCCGCCAACATCGCGGTGACGAAATCGATCACCGGCGCGCCTTCGGCGAGCTCGCGCAGCCGCGCAGCGTCGGTCGTTGTTTCCCCAGGCGCACCGCCATCGAACAGCGGCAGAAGCATATCCGCCGGCGCAAGCATCAGGCGCGCCTCGCCCCATTGCGCCGCCGCCTCCTGCACCGCGGGATCATGCACGCGCCCCGCCACATGGAGCACGCCGGCTTCATCGAACCACGGCGCCACGCCGCGATCGCGCAGCCACGGCATTGGAGCGCGCAAGCGCGCGGCCGCCGCTGCAACCGCCTCAGCGCTTGGCAACGCCGATGGATGCAGCACGGGCAGTGCAAGAGCGTCGGCGAGCGCATCGATCAAATCGGCTTCCGACAGCGCGCCCAGACGCACCAAAGCAGGCCCGACGGCTTCGCCTTGCGTGGCCGCAAGCGCCTGGTCGAGATCGCTCTGCGAGACCAGCCCGCGTTCTACCAGCAGCTCGCCGACACGGCGCATAAATGGCTCCAGGAAAGGCGCTATCGTGTGCCCGAAGCGCTTGTTGCAAAGGCATTTCTCCCGAATTGGGAAGCTTCTGCCGCACGCCGCGCGATCCTCTAGGGTGGGCGCCATGACGCGCCACGCCAACCGCCGCGCACGCGCATTCGAGCGCGGCTACACACTGCTTGAAGTGCTGATCGTGCTGTCGATCATTGCGCTTGTCGCGGCGCTCGTGGGGCCGCGCTTGATGTCCCAGCTCGATCGCTCACGCGGAACGGCGGCCGAGGTCCAAATGCGCTCGTTGCTCTCGGCGCTCGAGACAATGCGGCTCGACATCGGCCGCTACCCGACCGCGGAGGAAGGTCTCCACGCGCTTAGCGTAGCTCCGCGTGAGGAGGACGCGGCGATCCGTTGGCGTGGGCCCTACCTTGAAACAACGGCCCCGCCGGACCCGTGGGGCCGCCCGTACATCTACACGCCTCCGGCCACACGCGAGGCGCGCCCACGCATCTCAACGCTCGGCGCCGATGGCGCAGAGGGCGGAGACGGGATCGACGCCGATCTCGTGACAGGCGAACCGCAATGAACGATCGCGCGCGCCCCCGAGGCGGCGAGCGCGGCCTTACTCTGTTCGAAGCGCTGATCATGTTGGCCGTGACGGCGCTCATCGGCGCGCTGCTGCTGCCGATGACGAGCAGCGCGCTGACGCGCAACCGCGCGCGTGCGGAAAGCGCGCTGAGCAGCGCCGCGAACGCGCGCGGTGAGGCAGCCTACCGCGCCCTCGTCAGCGCCGCGCTACCCGAGGCTGGAATTGCGGGAGGTGCAAGCGCCATCACGTTCGTGGCCGATCCGGACCAGGACCTATCGTGCGCGCCGTTGGGCGCGCGCACGCCGGTCACGCTCGCGCTGCGGATCGAACAGGAAGAAACGAAACTCGTTTGCGCCGGTGGCGGCGAGCGCGCCGTGCTCGCGTCTTGGCCTGGACGCACAGCGTTCGCCTACAGCACGGACGGCGCAGCTTGGGCCAGCGCGTGGCGCGGCGGCGGTGCGTTGGAGACGCCCGAACCGAACGCCGCGGCGCCCTTTGTGCGCCTCGAAACGCGCGATGGCGCATGGGTTGGCCGCGCGGGCGCGCCCGCCGCCTATGTGAGCCCACAATGAGACGAGGCGAACATGGCTTTGCCGCGCCACTCGTGATCGCGACGATTGCGCTGCTGGCTTTGAGCGGGCTCCTGGCGGCCCAGGTGGCGAGCGATCAGCGCAGCCGCCTCAGCCGGGCATCGGACAGCGCCGCAAACGACATCGCCGCCGCGAACGCGACGGCGCGCGCAACATTCATTCTACTCACTGAGCCAATGGGTGGACGCGGGCCTGTGGTGGACGGCGATCGCACCGCCGTGCGCGAAGGCGCGCAGAGTAATGCGCCGGGCGCGCCGCCGATCTTTGTGCTCGATGGGCGGCCTTATCGGCACGCAGACCTGATCGTACAGGCGCAAGACGCCGCAGGGCTCGTGAACCTCAACAGCGGCGATGCGCCCACGATCGCGCGCCTGGCCGAACTGGCTGGCGCTGCGCCCAGCGCGGCTGAACGGCTCGCCGACGCCTTGGCAGACTATGTCGACGCGGACGACCTCACACGCCCCTATGGCGCCGAAGCCCATGCGCAAGGTGGCGCGCGCAACGCGCCGATCACACACGTCGCCAGCGTCGACGGCGCTCACGGATGGCGCGATTCTGAAGTGCGCCGCGACGTGTTCGCCGCCAACGCCGCCGCTCTGCCGCAAGCGCAGGCGTTCAACGCGAACACTGCGCCGGAAATTGCGCTGATGGCGATGTTGGACATCAACTCGCGCGATGCGGCGTATGTCATTGACGCGCGCGAAAACCAGCCGTTCCAATCCGCGGAAGACCTCACCGCACGCACCGGCGTTCGGATCGATGAGGGCGGCGCCGGCGTTGGGGCGCACCCGGCGCGGCTCGTCCGGCTCACTTTGCGCAACGCGTCTGACGTCCGCCGCGCGGCGCTCGCGCAAGAGGTGTGGATCACGCTTGCGCCGGACGACGCGGCGCGCCCCTTTGGAGTCAAACGGCGCGCAGCGATCCCCGTTGCGGCTTTGGAGAGGAACGATGGCGAACCGCTTCCCGCGAGCAGCCAGCTTCTTGCTGCGCGAGAACGGTGAGCGCGACGCTCTAAACGGCGCTGGCGGCGTCGTGCTGAGCCGTGCGCTGTGCCGCTTCACGCCGTTTCGCGCGCCGCCAGGACTGGCCGCTGGCGAGCGCGTTCGCGCGGCGCGCTTGCACGCCGAGGCGCATGCGCCCTTCACGACGACAGACACGTTGCTTCTCCGCGAGGGCGAAAGCATCGCGATCTGGCAATGGGACCGCGAACAAGTGCAGTCGCTTTTCGCCGATGCGCCCTATCGCGCCGACTCCATTGTTCCCGAAACGGCGCTGCAAGCGCCACACAGCGGCTGGCGCCAAGCCGCCACATCGGATGGATACGAAGCGCAGTACTGGCGCGATGGCGCGTTGATTTCCGCGCAATGGCGCCGCGAGCCATTCACCGAACCCGCCTGGGCGGCGTTCGCGCTAGCGGCAGATGGACCGGACGCGCCCGCCACACCGCCAAAGCCCGAACCCGTTCCGCTCACAGCGCTCGGATGGCGCCAACGGCGCATCGGCGCGCAATTGGGCTGGCCCGATGTGGAGCGCGCTGGCGCGACGCTTGTGTTGTGCGCTGCGGCTGTCGGCGTGTTCTTTGCGGCGCAAGCGATACGATATGATGGCATCGCTGCGCGCGAGCGCGCACAGATTCGCGCGATGGATCAGGTGCCAGGTGCAGCCGCCGAGCTCGGCGCTATCCGCGCCTATGCCGCGCACATCCCCGCCCGAGATCCGCTGCGGGTTGCGGTCGAAACGCTGAGCATTCTCGATCAATTCGGCGCTGAACCCATCGCATTGCGCGTCGATGACGAACAGCTGTTCGTCGAATTGCGGACAGACGGCGCGCGCATCGCTGCGGAAGATCTCGCTTACGCGCTCGAAAGCGATCGGATGATCGCCAACGTCCGCCCGGAAACCAGCGGCCGAGGTCGTATCGCGCTGACTGCGGACCTGGAGGACGCGCCGTGATCGAACGCCTCAACGCGGTGCGGGCGCAGATCACGGCCTATGTGGCGCGCCTTTCCGCGCGCGAGCGCGCGGCGCTCTCGGCATTGGCCGCCGTCGTCGCAATCGTGTTGGCGCTTGGCGCCGTCGATTGGGCTCAAAGCGCGCGTGCGGCGGCAGAGGACGCGCGCGCGGAGCGCGTCGTACTCGCGCGTCTCGCCGCTGAGGGCGACGTGTCGCTTGATCTGCGCGCCGAG
>CAZXNY010000251.1:0-4627 GCA_964642205.1 uncultured Caulobacteraceae bacterium | reverse complement strand
AACGTGTTCCTGCGCGATGGCTTTGCCTGCCAGTATTGCGGCTCGCCCGACGACCTGACCTTCGACCACGTCGTGCCGCGCTCGAAGGGCGGGCGGACGACGTGGGAGAACATCGTCACCGCGTGCGCGCCGTGCAATCTGCGCAAAGGCGGGCGCATGCCGCGCGAAAGCGGCATGGCGCCGTATCGCCGCCCGCACCGCCCGACGATGCATGAGCTGCAAGGCGTCGGCCGCCGCTTCCCGCCGCATCACCTGCACGAGAGCTGGGTCGATTATCTCTACTGGGATGTCGAACTCGAGGCGTAGGCCCCGTTACTGCTGCTCTTCGAAGCCAGCTTGCAGCCGTTCGAACATGTTCGTCGTGGTGCCGCCCATGTTGGACAGCGCCGTGATGATGCCGATCGCGCACATCGCGGCGATCATGCCGTATTCGATGGCGGTGTGGCCGCGTTCGTCGCGGAGGAAACGGCGGATCATGCGCGCGCTCCTTGCGCAGCGCCCCATGCAATCAAGCGATCGAGCAGGGGCTTGTCGGCCGGGGGCATCGGATAGGCGGCGAGCGCGGCGGGCTTGGCCCACGCGAGCGCCGGCGCTTCCACGGCGCGCGGAATCCCGCGCCATGCCGTCACAAGGAACAGCGGCATCAGCAGATGGAACGTCTCGTAAGCGTGCGAGACGAACGCAAAAGGGGTGATCGCGTCCTGCGTCACGTCGATATCCAACTCTTCCTTCAACTCCCGGATCAGCGCGGTCTCTGGGCTTTCGCCCGGCTCCACCTTGCCCCCCGGAAACTCCCACAACCCGCCGAGCATCTTGCCGTCAGGCCTTTGTGCGATGAGCACGCGGCCTTCCGCATCGACGAGCGCAGCCGCCACCACCAACAACATGGAGCGGCCATCCTTCTGACGAGCCGTGGGAGGGTTATCGGACATCGCGCTTAAGATCGGGTTCGAAGACGAGGTTAGGACGCATTCACCATGCTGGCCTCAAGGTCCAGCAAACAGCGCCCATTCCGCTTGCGCATTGAAGCGGCCGCTCGCCGGATCGACGCACGGCTGCAGCGTGAGCTCTTCACCCGCGACGGCGACGCATCCTTGCCGCCCTGCGGCATGGAAAATGATCCCCGCATAGCGCGTGAGGTCCGTGTCGGCCTCCACCGCCGCGGAATTGAACGCGCCCGTCGAAGGCGCTGTGTTGAACGCATCGATCGACATCTGTTGCGAGGCGCGCGCCGCGCACGGCTCAAGCCGCACGCGCTGGCCGATCGTGTCCGGCGTTTCGACGCACAGATCGTTCGATGTCGATGCAAGCGTGAACAGTGTGCGCCCGTCGGCCGTGCCCGCCGGCGTCAGCCGCCACGCTTGCCCGAGATCTTCGGCGCAATGCAGCAGCGCGAGCCCCGCACCTGGCGATCCATCGGGATCGATGCAGAACGTGCGCGCATTGAACGAGGCAAAGCCCGTGCGCAGCCCGGGTTCCGGTTGCTGGCATGCGCTGAGCCCAATCAGCGCGGCGCAGGCAAAGAGTTTTGTCGCTGCCCGGATCACGCGCGCCGACTCACAAAAGACGAACCACTCATTACCGTATCTCGTTCAGGGAAAGATAGCGCGCGCGTAAAGTCACGGCGCGCAAAATGGGCGCGCCGTCTAAGCGGCTTGAGACATACGCTCAAGCGCCATGTGCAGATTAGTTGCCCTGCATTTGCGGATAGTCGCGCGCAATCTTAGCTGCGGTAATCGCCGTTGATCTCGACATAGCGCTTGGTGAGATCGCACGTATAGATCAGGGATTTTCCCGTTCCCACGCCAACATCGACCGTGATTTCAAGGTCTTGGCGCTTCATATACGCGCTCATCTTGGCCTCGTCGTAGTCGCGCGCGGCCATCCCGTCCTTAGCCGCGTAGATGTCGCCAAAGCGCACGGCGACTTTCTCTTTCACGATCGGCTCGTCCGCGCGGCCAACCGCCATCACGATCCGCCCCCAATTGGCGTCCTCGCCGGCGATCGCCGTTTTCACCAGCGGGCTTTCGGCGATCACGCGCGCGATTTTCGCGGCGCTCTCATCGGAGCGCGCGCCTTCGACGTGAATGGTCACGAACTTTGTTGCGCCTTCGCCGTCGCGCACGATCTGCAACGCAAGATCGAGCATCAGCGCGCCGAACTTGGCGCGGAAATCCGCCAGCCGCGGATCGGAAGCGCTTTCAATCGGCGCGTTGCCGGCTGCGCCCGTCGCGTAGAACAGCACGCAATCGTTGGTCGAGCGATCCGCATCCACCGTGATGATGTTGAACGAGCGCGCGGTTTCTTCCGCGAGAATTTGCCTGAGCACGGCAGGCGAGAGCCGCGCGTCGGTGAACACGAACGCCAGCATCGTCGCCATGTTCGGCGCGATCATGCCCGAGCCCTTGGCGATGCCCGCGAGCGCGACCGGCTTGCCGTCGATCGAAGCGAACCCGCCCGAGCCCTTGGGATAGGTGTCCGTCGTCATGATCGCCTCGGCGCATTCGCGCCAATCGGCGGGCTTCAGCGCCTTGGCGATATCCGGCAGCGCCGCGCGCACTTTGGCGTCGTCGAGCGGTACGCCGATCACGCCCGTCGAGGCCGAAAGCAATTCATGCGCGTCCGCGAGGCCGAGCAGCGACGCGGCGGTTTCGAGCGCGCGCGTGTTGGCGTCGTAGCCAATCTGGCCGGTGAATGAGTTGGCGCAGCCCGCGTTCGCCAGCAGCCCGCGTGCATGCCCGCTGCTCTTTGCGAGCGCGTCCTTGCACCAATCGGTCGGCGCTGAGCCAACAGCGTTGGTCGTGAACACGCCCGCCGCACGCGTGCCCGGCGCGGTGCGCACCAGCAGGAGATCGGGCCGCACATGCTTGTAGAGCCCGGCGCGTCCGATCGCGGCTTCGACGCCGCCTACCTTCGGCAGATCGGGAAAGCGCGCGGGCGCGAGCGGCGAAACTTGAGACGTGGGTGCGGCCATGCCGCGCTTATGGGGCGGGCTGCGCCGGGTTGGAAGGCGCCGGATTGACGGGAGCAGGATTGGCCGGGGTCGCGCCAGCCGCTGGCGGGCGTGGCCGCGGCGCCGCCGGCGTGGCGCCAGCGGGGCTCGGCCGGTTCGCGCCCGGCGCGGGATTCGATGGCGTCCCGGCTGCAACCGCCGGCGCGGGCGTTTCCGAAGCCGGCGTGCGTCCGCTGAACACCCCGCCCGGACCCATCGGGAACGGGAAGGGCGGCGCCTGACGTGCGCCCGGCCGCGATGACGGCGGCACGGCTTCCGACGGGCTTGCGGCCACCGACACGCCCGCCGGCGGCGCGGTTCCGGTCGCCGGGGCGCCTGTCGCGGGGGCGGGCGTAGGCGAGGGCGCCGGGCTGTCGGCCGGATCGCTCACGCCGCTGCCGCCATCGACGCCGCGATCGGGCTCGCGAAGACGCTCGATCCGCGCCTCGCTTTCCAGCCGCTCGCGCAGACTCTGGATCTCTTGGAACGTCAGCCAGTTCACGATCGCGGGGCGCAACGATTCAATGCTGGGCGCGCCGCGTTGGCGCCGGTCCTCGACGCGCACGAGGTGCCAGCCAACTTCCGAGCGCACCGGTCCGCCGATCTCGCCGACGGCTGTGCTCTCCGCGAGCTGCCGCATCGGTTCGGGCAGGCTGTCCATTTGCGTGAAGCCAAGATCGCCGCCCTCGGCGGCGGTGCGGCGATCTGTCGACACCTCGAACGCCAAAACTTCAAATCTTTCGCCGTTGTCGAGCCTTCTTTTGGCCGCGAGCGCGGCGTCCCGTGTCTCGAACTGGATGTGGCGCAGATGGACTTCCTGACCTTCGCCGAGGCGCGAAATGTTTTCACGGTATGCGCGATCCACAGCGCGCGGTTCGGAGGCCTTCTGTTGCAACTCTTCGTAGATCGCGGTGGCGAGCACGCGCTCGCGTGCGAGTTGGAGGCGCCGGCGAATGTCGGGCGCACGGTCGAGCCCTTGGCTCTCGGCCTCGGTGGCGAACAGGCGCACCTCGATCATCTCTTCGAGCGCGATGAAGAACGCGTCGGAGTTGGAATCGAGGTCTTCGCCTTCGCGCAGGCGCCCGGTCTGCACCGCGTAGTTCCGCACGTCTTCGATGTAGATCGGCCGGCCGTTCACCGTGGCCGCAACCACCGGGTCCGTGATGACGCCGTCGCTCTCTTGCTGACGGCCCAATCCGCAGGCGGAAAGAAACAGGAAGCCGATGGCGGCCCATGCGCCCCACGAGCGTGCGAAACCGGCCATTTGCGCCTTTCTGACCTGCAGCGGGGGCTCTCATTGACACCGCTAGGGGGCGCTCTTAAGTCTCGCCAGAGCGCGAGTCGAGAGTGTTTTCGCACGCGTGCAGCACGTGCTGGGCCTGAAAAAATCAAGCAATCCCAACGCACACGCCCATCATGTAACGCCTCTCCGGACTTCGGCGCGGCGCCTGAGGTCAAGACGCCGACATGCTGAACCTCGCCAAGCAAATCTTCGGTTCCGTCAACGAGCGGAAAGTCCGCGCGATGCGCGGAACGGTTGCGAAGATCAATGCGCTCGAGCCGAACTTCGAAGCCCTCTCCGACGAGGCGCTCCGCAACAAGACGAGCGAGTACCGCCAGCGGATCGCGCGCGGC
>CAZXNY010000250.1:0-4639 GCA_964642205.1 uncultured Caulobacteraceae bacterium | reverse complement strand
TGCCGCATGTATCCTCCTGCGTCGGGTGCATGCTCGACTATTATCACTGGAGCAGCGTGCTGCTGGCGGTTTCCGCCGTGCGCGCCTATCAATGGGTGTACCGCGAAGAAGTGAAGCCGTGGAACGTCGCGGAGCTGCTGATGCTGCGCCCCGAAATGCCGCGCTCGCTGCGCCGCTGCTACGATGAAATCACCGCGAGCCTCGATGAAATCTCGCGCATCCACGGCGGCCGCCGCGGCGAATGCCATCGCGCAGCGGGCTCGATCGCCGCAGAACTCCGCTATGGGCGCATCGCCGACATCTTCCAGGCAGGCCTACACGAGCGCCTAACGGACATCATCGACCGTACGGCCGATCTCGGCGGTGAGATTTCCGCCTTCTACATGCGCTGACCGCTCCTCTATAAAGCCAGCGGCGCGACTCGGAGACGTTTCCCGAAATGACTTATTGCGTGGGCCTTTTCCTGAAGGACGGCCTTGTCCTCATGTCCGACACCCGCACCAATGCGGGCGCCGACAACATCGCCGCCTACGCCAAGATGCACATCGTCGAAGCGCCGGACCGTGTCATCACGATCATGACCGCCGGCAATCTCGCGATTACGCAATCGGTCGTCGCGCGCGCCATCGAAGGCGCCGGCGTTGAATCCGTTGACGGCAAACCCGTCGAGACGCTGCACAACGTCAAAAGCATGTTCGACGCCGCGCGCCTCTTGGGCGACGCCGTGCGCGCCGTCTACGACCGCGACGCCGAAAGCCTCGCGCAGCAAAGCTATTCGTTCGAAGCTTCGCTCATCCTCAGCGGCCAAATCAAAGGCCGCCGCTTGCGGATGTTCTACATCTACTCCGCCGGAAACTTCATCGAAGCCGCGCCAGAAACGCCCTACTTCCAAATCGGCGAAACCAAATACGGCAAACCGATCCTCGATCGCGTCGCCAAGCACGACACGTCCCTCGAAGACGGCGTAAAGCTCGCGATGATCTCGATGGACTCGACGCTCCGCTCGAACTTCTCCGTCGGCCTGCCCGCCGATCTCCTCGTTTACAGGCGTGACTCACTTGAGATCGCCGTGCGCCAGCGTATCGGCGATGACGATCCCTATTTCCGCACCGTGCGCGAAGGCTGGTCCGCCGCGCTCCGCCAAGCCTACCGCGATCTGCCGCGACCGCCCTGGCTCTGACGCGCTACTTGAAGTCGCGCGGGTGAATGAATTTGTGCGCGAACCACGGATACGTGGCGGGATCGTAGACCTCTTGCAGCCACGCGATCACGCGCGCGGCGCGGGGCACGTTTTTCACGTCGCGATAATAGGTCAGCCAGAACTTCAGTGACGCTGCGGGTTCGCCCAGCATCACAAGGTCCGGCGCAAGCGTGAAGAGCCATGTCGGCAACAGGCCGAGCCCAACGCCATTGCGGATCGCCAGCGCCGCAGCCCCGCTCGAGTTCGTTTCGAACACCGGCGCCTCGCGCGATCTGAGGTTTGCGATGTCGCTGGCCCACGTGTCTGGCTGACGCCGCAACGCCACATGGCGCACCTGCGCGTGCGTCGACATTTCCTCGAACGTCTGCGGCGCGCCGTGGCGCTGGATGTACTCGCGCGACGCGAACACGCCGTAATGCACCGTGCACAGATGATGCACGACGTTGCCTTGCAACGCGCCCGGATCGTCGAACTGGAGCGACAGTTCCACATCGTCCAGCAGCGGATCGCCCTGCCACAATCCCGCATCGACGCTGAGCGAAATGTTTGGATGCACGCGCCGGAACGCATCGAAGCGCGGCGCCAGCCAAAACGTCGCCATCGCGTCCGGCGCGGCGAGCCGCACGCGCCCCGCCTCGGGATCGGGCGTCAGCGCGCTCAGTTCGATCGACCGCGCTTCGCGCTGCATGCCGCGCGCCGCATCCCAAACGCGCCGCCCCGCATCGGTCGGCGAAATCCCGCTCGCTTTGCGCACCAGCAATTGCGCGCCGACGACCGCCTCAAGCCCGCGAATTTTCTGGCTCGCCGTCGGTTGCGAAAGGCCGAGCGCTTTTGCCGCCGCGCTGATCGATCCCATCTCGCAGGCAAACAAAAACACCCGCAGATCCGACCAATCCAACGCAGACACATCGCCCGCCGTCGTCACGGGAGGTTCGCTATTGGTCTTCTTGCTATCGGTCATCGAAATAATCGCAGCTTCTCTGACGTGCGCAGTCAACGTTACGGTTTCCCATTACACGCGCAACGCAGGGGCGTTGGCGGTAGCCAGATAAGGTGGCCTGTGGGGGCGCGCCATTCCGTATCACCGGCCAAGCCGGCCAGTAGCGCGCTGCGCCCCGCCGCCAGCACGGGTTCTGGCGCATTCGATCACCTGCCGTTCGCCATTTTCGTTCTGAACGGGACCGGCGAGGTAAAGTTTCACAACGACCAGGCAGCGGCGCTGATCGCCGACACTGGCCCGCTCGCGATCCGCGCCGGGCGCCTTGGACCGCGCGCAACATCGTGCGCCGCCGCCTACGCCCGCGCCATGACGCACGCCCGCGCCGGCGTCACCGCCCACGTCGCGCTCGCGGGAGAGCGCCGCCGCCCGCTCTTTCTCTCGATCGCGCCCTCGCAACGCGATTGCACGTTTTACGTCACCATCGCCGATCCCGAAGCGCCCTGCGCCGAGCCGGCCGAAATCGCCGCGATGCTCGATATCTCGATGGCCGAAGCGCATGTCGCGCGCGCTTTGTTCGATGGCGCGCGCATCCCAGCGATCGCCGCCGCGCGCCGCGTCAAAATCGAAACCGTGCGCAGCCAGCTCCGCTCGCTCTACAGCAAGCTCGACGTCAAAACCCAAGCCGAACTCATACGCCACCTCGCCGCCCTCCCGCGCAGCGCGCGCGCACAGGGCAAAGTGCGCAGCTAGTTCGCCAGCGCCTCTCGCAAGAACGCCTGCGCATCCGCCGCCGTTTGCTCCGGCGCTTCCAGATGCGGCATGTGCCCAAGCCCCGGATAGACGACGAGCCGCGAGCCCGGGATCGCTTCGTTGAAGCGCCGCGCCGCGTCGACGCCGATCAGCGGATCGCCCTCGCCCCATTGAATGAGCGTGGGCGCGCGAATGGTCGCGAGCGCTGCGGGATCGGCCATGCCGCCGGCGCCGCCCAGCGTCGCCATCAGAATGTCGCGGTGCCCCGGCGCGCGCTGCACATCCACCCAGCGCGTGATGAACTCATCGGTGACGAGCGGATTGCCCATCAGCGTCGATTGCAACGACGCTTTGGTGAGCGGCCGCGTCTCCAAATGCTTCAGCCACCACTGCCCGGCGGGCGATGCAATCAAGCGGAACGCGAGCGGCGGCGGCGCAGGCGGCCCCGCGGCCGGCGGCGGCGCGAACCCGCCTGCGTCGATCAAAATGAGCGCGCGCACGCGTTCGGGATGCGCGAGAGTCATGCGCCACGCGATCGAGCCGCCCATCGAATTGCCGGCGATCGCGAACGGCGGCAGCTCCGTCGCCGCCGCGAAATCTTCCATGAACGCGACTTGCGCATCCGCGCTCGGCGCATAGCCCGGTGGCGTGCGCGTCAGCCCATGCCCCGGCACGTCCACCGTGATCACGCGATAGTCGCGCGACAGAATATCGATCCACGGCGCCCACGAGAGAAACGAATCCCCGAAGCCGTGCACCAGGACGACAACGGGCGCCTCGCGCGGCCCATCGTCCCGATAATGCGCCCGAACCCCGCCCGGCAGATCGACGTACTTCGACGTCGCCACGGCGTAACGCTCTTCCAACGTCGCGTACGGAATATCCCCCCGCCACAACAATGCTGCCGCGCCCGCGGCCAAAACAACCACCGCCGCCACGACCCAAAGCATGACCTTCCCAAACGTCTTCATGTCGCGACTATGCAAAGCCGAACCGCCAGCGCAACCGTTTGCGCGCTGGGGCCGCTAGCGCCTACGCCCCAAACACGCCCGCGCCAGCCGGTCGCCCAAATCCGCCGGCGCGTAGTGCGGAAAGAGATGCGGCTCGATCGCTTCGAGCTCCATCAGCAGCGGCCCGCGCGCCGTCGGCACCAGATCGATGCGGCACGCCAGCGGCGTCTCCGGCAGCGCCGCAACGAACGCATCCGCCGCAGCGATCAGCGCCGCGTCCGGCGTGTACGCGTGCTCGGCGCCGCCATGATACGCATGCACGAGATAGCCGCCCGGCGCGGTCGATTTGCGCACGCAATGCGAAAACGCGGCGTCGACATAGATGAATGACACCTCGCCCTCGGTCTGAATCTCCGGCACGAACGGCTGCGCGAACACGCCCTCCGGCACGATTTCGTCGCCGCGTTCATCAGCCGTCACGCGCCGCTGCCCAAACCCGCCGCCGCCATAGACTGGCTTCAAAATCAATTCGCGCGCACCGAGCGCATCGCGGAGCGCCTCAATCGTCTGACCGCCCGGCGCCACGAACGCACTCGCGATCAACGGCAGCCCCGCCTGCGCCAGCTCGCGCAAATAGTGCTTGGACATATTCCAGCGCACCAACGCCGGCGCGTTCTCAACGATCGGCCCCGCGCGCTCCAGGAACGCCGCGAATTCTTCGGGATGATCGGTGTAGTCCCACGTCGTGCGGATCCACAGGAGATCGAAATCGTGCGCGCTCAAATCGAGCGTGCGCCA
>CAZXNY010000249.1:0-4693 GCA_964642205.1 uncultured Caulobacteraceae bacterium | reverse complement strand
TAGATCGTGCAATCTTCGTGGAACGCGCCGTGATTGCGGAAGCTCGGCAGGAAGAGCTTCAAGCTCTTGGACTCCACGATCCACTCGCCCGGCGCGTAGTCGATCACGAGCGTGCCGAAATCGGGCTGGCCGGTGACCGGGCAGATCGAGGTGAACTCTGGCGCCGTGAACCGCGCGACATAGAGCGGCGCACCCTTGTGCGGATTGGGCGCGCGCTCAAGCACGGCGTCTTCGGGCCGCGCCGGGATCGCAGCGCTGTGGCCAAGCTGGGTGAAATTATCCGTCATGCCCCTCTCCTAGCGGCGGCGGCGCCAAGCGGCTAGGTCATGCCTCAACAGTAGGGAGAGCAGCGATGAACGATTTCGACGGCAAGATCATCATGGTCACGGGCGGGGGCACGGGCCTTGGCAAAGCCATCGCCATCGGCGCTGCCAAGCGCGGCGCCAAAGCCGTCATCGTGAATTACTCGAAGAGCGCCAAGGAAGCCGAAGAAACCGCTGATGAGCTGCGCGCCGCGGGCGCAGAAGCGCTCGCCGTGCAAGCCGATGTCGCCGACGATGACGCCTGCCGCGCGCTCGCGAAGGCCGCCGAGAAATACGGCCGCATTGATGCGCTCGCCAACAACGCGGGCGTCACCAAGCATGTCCCGAACCACGCCAACATGGACGGGCTCTCCAAAGAAGACTTCCTCTGGATTTACACGATCAACACCGTCGCGCCGTTCCAGATGATCCGCGCCGCGCGCCCGCTTCTGGAAGCCGCCGAACGCTCCGCCGTTCTGATGACATCCTCGATCGCCGGCGTCGTCGGCATTGGCTCGTCCGTCGCGTACGCGGCCTCCAAGGGCGCGCTCAACACGATGACGATCTCGCTCGCCCGCGCGCTCGCGCCCAAGATCCGCGTCAACGCGCTCTGCCCCGGCTTTATCGACACGCGCTGGTTCACCGATCAGTACGGCGAAGAGCGCACGCAAACGATCCGTGACAACGCGATCAAGAACACGCCGCTCAAGGCCGCCTCGACTCCCGAAGACATCGCCGACGCCGGCCTCTTCCTTATCAGCGATCATTCGCGGCACGTGACGGGCGAAACTCTGCTCGTCGATGCCGGCAGCCATCTCGGCTACGCGCCGCTCGCCGCGCGCTGAGTCCGCTCGTCGCGCCGCGCTAAACAATTGCCGCAGGTGTTAACGCGCCATTCACCATGCCGTCGCACGCTCTGCCTAAGATTCGGGCGGAGCGTGGACCTATGCGGAAACTCATTGGAGCAGCGTTGTTGGCGGGCGTGGCGCTGCCGGGCGCGGCGCACGCCGAAGGCGCCTTCAGCGGCAACATCGCGCTCACCAGCGACTACGTTTTCCGCGGCTACTCGCAAACGATGGAAGACCCCGCCATTCAAGGCGGCTTCGACTATGCGAGCGACATTTTCTATTCGGGCGTATGGGCCTCGAATGTCGATTTCGGAATCCCAGGCTCGATCGAGGTCGATGTCTATGCGGGCGTGACACCCACGCTCGGTCCGGTTTCGCTCGATTTTGGCGTCACCGGTTTTCTCTATCCGGACTCGACGAACGCCTTTGGCGAGTTCGACTTTTGGGAAGTGAAAGCCGCCGGCGCGATCAATCCGGTTGAAGCGCTGACACTCGGCGCGGAAGCGAATTTCTCGCCTGATTTCACCACCAATGGCGGCGAAGCTTGGTACCTCGAAGCCAATGCGGCCTATGCCCTAACGCCTATGTTCTCGCTCTCCGGCGCCTACGGCAATCAAAGCGTCGAAGCCGCGAATTTCTATGCGGGCTCAACCGACAACTACAACGCATGGCAGTTCGGCGGCACGTTCGAAGCGTACGGTTTCTCGTTCGACCTGCGCTACCACGACACCGATCTCGCAACCGCCGTGACCGAGGATCGAATCGTCGCAACGCTGAAACGGACGCTCTAACGCGCCGCCTGCGCGTTTCCGCGCAGGCCCGGCGCCCGCGTTTCAGGCGACAAACGCACACCGCGCCCAAAAACTAGCCAATGCACATCCTTGTGGCTCCGCTGCAACGCCGTTGTCTTTTCCAAGCAACGTTACTGCGTTGTTTAGAGCTGTTTACCACTCGTTCACGCTAATTCGTGAGCTTCGCTGCGCACGCGGCGAGAACCCGCGGGGGAATAAGGATGTTGAGCATGAAGAAGATCATTGGACTCGCTTTGTTGGCGAGCGCGGCCACCGCTACGGCCGCGAATGCCGAACCAACTTTCTCTGGCAACGTTGCGCTGACGTCGGATTACGTCTTCCGCGGCGTGTCGCAGAGCGACAGTGAAATCGCGATCCAAGGCGGCTTCGATGTCACCAACGACATCTTCTACGCCGGCACGTGGGCCTCGAGCATCGATTTTGGCTCGAACGGCACCGCGGAAGTTGACGTGTACGGCGGCGTGCGCCCTGTGCTCGGCGCCGTGACGCTCGACTTCGGCGTGATCGGCTATCTCTATCCGGGCATGGACGAAGCCCCGGGCGCGCCGGAAACGGACATGTGGGAATTCAAGGCGGGCGCTTCGGTGACTCCGGCTGAAGGCTTCACGCTCGGCGGCGCGCTCTACTACTCGCCGGACTTCACGCTCACGGCGGGCGACGAGAGTGGCCTGTATGCCGAAATCAACGCCGCGTTCGCGGTCAGCGACATGTTCTCGATCTCGGGCGCCGTCGGCAACCAGAGCGTCGATCAAGCTGGCTACTATCCGGGCGCGGAAGACAGCTACACGACGTGGAATATCGGCGGCACGGCGACGGTTGCGGGCTTCGGCCTCGACCTCCGCTACACCGACACGGACCTCGATCCGGAAGTGTTCGGCCCGTCGGGCGACGAAGCCTCTGATGGCCGCGTCGTGTTCACGGTGAAGCGCGCGCTCTAATCCTTAGCGGCTTCGGCCGCGGGGGACGCACAACGGACGGCCGCCGCGTTGAGGGACGCGGCGGCCGTTTCGTTTCTATGGTGCGCTTAGTGCTTCTTCGGAAAGCCGCCGGCGCGGCTCACCATGCCGGGCGTCGGCTTGCCGAGCGCGGCGCCGATGAAGCGCGCGGTCTCGATCGCCGCATCGAGATCGACGCCCGTCTCGAAACCCATGCGATCGAACATGTAGGCGAGATCTTCCGTCGGCACGTTGCCGGCGGCGCCCGGCGCAAACGGGCACCCGCCAATGCCCGCGAGCGAGCCATCGAGCACACGCACGCCGCTCTCCACCGCCGCCACCGCGTTCGCGAGCGCCGTGTTGCGCGTGTTGTGAAAATGCGCGCGCAGCTGCGCATCGCCCACCAGCGGCGCAATCGCCGCGAACCGGTCCGTCACGTCCTTCGGTGAGGCCACGCCAATCGTATCCGCCAGCGCGATCTCGAACGGGCGCGCGGCCGCGATCTCCTCGGTAATGGCCGCGATCCGCTTGACCGGCACCTCGCCCTCGAACGGGCAGCCAAACGCGGTCGAAAGCGTCGCAGAGAGCCTCACGCCCTGCGCCTTTGCCTTGGCCGCCACCTCCGGCCACGGCTTCAGCGTGTCGGCCACCGAGGCCCCGTTGTTGCGGATCGAAAATTCCTCGCTGGCGCAGAACACGTAATTCACCTCGCGCGCCCCGGCCGCCACCGCCCGGTCATAGCCGCGCGGGTTGAGCGCGAGCGCGATGAAGCTCGCATCCGCCCGCTCCGGCAGGCCTGCAAAAACCTCAGGACTATCAGCCATTTGCGGGACTTTAGCCGGATTCACGAAGCTTCCCGCCTCCAGCCGCCGGAACCCCGCGCCTAGGATCCGGCCGATCAGATCGAGCTTGGTAGCCGTCGAGACCAGCTCCGGCTCGTTCTGGAACCCGTCCCGCGGGCTCACTTCCAGCAATTCCAAGCGTTCACGCGCCAAGGCGGCCTCCTATTCGGGAGCTTCGCTAAAGCCACACTCAGAAGAACGGAAGGGCGCCCGCCAAGGCGGCTCCCTATCTTCCTGGTGCCCGGGCCTCACCCTCCGGCGCCGCACCGGATCGCCCGCACTTCAGATATGAGCGCCCTCGCCCTCGCCCCCAAGCCCGACGCCGCCATCGCGCCGGATCGGCTGACACACCTCCAGCGCCTGGAGGCCGAGAGCATTCACATCATGCGCGAGGTCGCGTCCGAAGCTGAAAAGCCGGTGATGCTCTACAGCGTCGGCAAGGACAGCGCCGTGATGCTGCGCCTGGCGCAGAAGGCGTTCTATCCCGCGCCGCCGCCCTTTCCGCTCTTGCACGTCGATACGACGTGGAAGTTCAAAGCCATGTACGAGATGCGCAATCGCATGGCGAGCGAGCTCGGCATGCAGCTGCTCGTCTACCAAAACCCCGAAGCGCTCGCGAAAGGCATCAACCCGTTCGATCATGGCTCGGCGCTGCACACCGACATCTGGAAAACGGAAGGGCTGAAACAGGCGCTCGATAAGTACGGCTTCGACGCGGCCTTTGGCGGCGCGCGGCGCGACGAAGAAAAGAGCCGCGCAAAGGAACGCATATTCTCGTTCCGCAATGCAAGCCATGGCTGGGATCCGAAAAACCAGCGCCCCGAACTGTGGAATCTCTATAATGCCCGCAAGAAAAAGGGCGAGAGCATCCGCGTCTTTCCTATCTCTAACTGGACCGAACTCGATATCTGGCAATATATCCACCTGAACAGCATTCCGATCGTGCCGCTCTAT
>CAZXNY010000248.1:0-4699 GCA_964642205.1 uncultured Caulobacteraceae bacterium | reverse complement strand
TGCGCCGGCGCATCGAGCTTCAGCGTGACCATGTAGGTCATCGAGTTGGCAAGCTCGGTTTCGTTGAACATATCGACCATGCGGTGCTGCAGCACCTGGAAGCTGGCGATCGGCACGCCGAATTGCTTGCGGCCGCGTGCGTATTCCAAGGTCAGCGCATGCATCTGCTTCATTGCGCCGGTCGCTTCTGCGCAGAGGCCCGCAATGCCTTCGTCGATCACCTGCTCGACAAGCGGGAGCGCGTCTTCCTTGATGAGATGCTCGGCGCCGAGGGCCACGTTTTCGAAATAGACATCCGAGGCGCGGAAGGCGTCGACTGTCGCGTAATCGCGCGTCGTCACGCCCTTGGCGTTCTTCGGCACGATGAACACGGAGACGCCCTTCGCGTCGCGCTGCGAACCGCCGGTGCGGGCGGTGACAATGAGGTGGTCCGCTTGCGGGGCGCCGATGGCGACGGCCTTGTGGCCGTTGAGCGTGAAGCCCTTCCCGTCTTTCTTCGCGGTCGTGGTGAGATCGGAGAGCGTGTAGCGGCCTTGCGGCTCAGCGTACGCGAAGGAGAGGACGCGCTCACCTGATGCAATAGCGTTGAGGTGCTCGTCCTTTTGCGCGGCGGAGCCGGCGTGCTTGAGGAAGCCGCCGCCGAGGACGACGGTTTGCAGATAGGGCTCCACGACGAGCGCTTTGCCGAACTCTTCCATGACGACCATGACGTCGACCGGGCCGCCGCCGAGGCCGCCGTACTCTTCTGGCAGGGGCGCTGCGAGCAGACCAAGCTCCGCGAACGAGGCCCAGTTCTTCTTCCAGGCGTCTTCGCTCTTGAGCGCGGCGCGGCGCTTCTCGAATTCGTACTCGGCCGACGCGAATTTCGCGATCGAGTCCCGGAGCATGTTTTGTTCGTCGGTGAAGTTGAAATCCATCGGGTGCGCCTCTCCTGACACTTGTCTTAGGACAGCGCGCGCGGCGGCTCAACGGTAAGACCTGACAGGTCAGCGCGCGCCTTAGCGCGGGGGGCGGCGGCCGAAGATGACCTCCCAAAACGACGTGCTGCCGCGACGGCGTTTGCGGCGCGGCGGCGGCGGCTGAGGCGCCGGCGCGCGGCGTTGCAGATTGAGCGGCGGCTGTTGCGCGCGTGCGGGCTCGGTTGGCGGCACGGACGTGCGCGGCGGCGGTGGCGCAGCGGCAGGCCGGCGCGGCGCATCGCCGGCGCATGCGGCCTTGAGGCGCGCGGCGACCGCGTCCGGGTTGTTCGCCCAGGTCATCGCGTCCTTGCCGCGGATCAGCGGCAGGCGCGTGAGATCGGGCTTGCCGACCATCAGCGGCACGACCTTCTTCTGGCCGGACACTTCAAGCGAGAGCGCGGTGTTCACCTCCGTCACCGGCCAATCCTTGTTCACTGAATTAGGCGTGATAATCACGAGCACCGTGCGCGCCGAGCCGAGCGCGGAATTGATCTTTTCAGTGAAGCTTTGCCCCCAGCCGATATGCGCTTCATCGAGAAACGCTTTGAGGCCGAGCTTGGCGCAGGCGGCGTGTATCGGGCGCGCGATCTCTTTGTCTTCGCTGGCGTGGCTGATGAAGACGTCAAAGTCATCGGCGCCGAACACCATTTGCCGCAAGAAACGCGATGGGTTGGGATCGAGCGGCAGGAGCTTCGCGGCCAAATTGAGAAAGAGCGGATCCTCGGCGCCGCGCACCATCTTGATGAAGCTGAGCTCGCCATAGACGACCTGACGGAACGCGCGCTCCGGTTCGCGCGGCAGATGCACGAGGCCGCGGTGTTTGATGAAGTGGTCCTGCGCTGCGGCGGCGAGGCCGAACTTCTCCCACGCATGCAGCATGGCGCGCAGCTGGCGGACGACTTTGCGCGGCACGTTCGGCTTTTCGTTGACCGTGAGGCCAGTGACACCTTGGCGCTGGTGGCGGCGCTGCAAGCGCACTTTCTTGTGGTTGATCGAAAAACCGGCGGCGTTGATGGCGCGCTCGAGCGGTTCGCCGGCCGCGACCGTGTCGCCCTTCTCGCCGCGCGTGAAGAGCGCGATGTTGGGCGAGAACGCGTTGTGGTTCGTGGAAAACGTGATGTCGTCGGCGTAACGCGAGTAGCGCACGCCGCTCTCTTTCGCGAGTCGCGTGAGACGCCGGTCAAGCGTGGCGGCGATGAAGTTCGAGAGCGGCGGCGATGTCGGCGCGCCTTGCGGCAGACCATTTCGATACGTGCAGATTTGCGCGAACACGGACGCTGCGGCCGGCCCCATGCCGAAGGGCGGCGCCATGAAGAGCCCGCGCACGCGGCCGAAATTGATCGTCGGGAAGAAGTCTTCGAGATCGACGTTCAGCACGAGACGCTGGCCGACGTGCATGCGCGCGTTGGTGAGAATGCTCTTCTGTTTGATGAAGCCGTGTGCCGCTGGGTGCGCGTCGTACCGCTCGGCCAGGAGCGGCGCGAGTTTCTCCTGCATGTCGCGGATGAGGCCGACGGGCGCGAGGATTTGGCGCATGCCGCCGGTGCGCTTTGGAATTTCGAACGGGATGTAGCGCTGCTTTTCCGGGGCGCGATAGAGAATGTAGATCAGCTGCCCGTAGCCAACGCCGAAGAAATCCGCGACGTCCTTCGCGGTTTCGAGCGGCGCGCCATTGAACAACAACACCGGCGCTTCTGCTTCGGGTGATAGAGACATCCCGCCCCTCGTACCTTAACGAACCCCCCGCCTCCGGCGGGCGGGTTCAAAGTGCGACATTGGTTGTTCCGCCGCAGGATCAACAGCGGACGTAGAAGGGCGGGACGCCTCCTGGACGTGGTTGTGGCGCGGCCGATCCGGGCAAGTCAATTCGCGCAGGCGCAACGCGCGCGCAGCGTGGCGGCGGCGCTACGCGCCTACCTGGCAGGTAATTGGCGCGGCGCAGGCCACGCGGCACGCTCGCATCGGTACGGAGGCCGGTATGAGCAGCAAGACACCGATCGAAGTCGTCAAAGCGTTTCTGAATGCGATGGCGGTCAAGGACTATGACGCGGGCCTCGCCTTCGTCGACGACAATTGCACGTACGAGAATTTGCCGATGGGCAAAGCGATTGGCCCCGCGGGCGTGCGGGGCGTGCTTGAGCCGTTCTTTGCGCCAACGCTTGAGAACGACCTCGCCGTGCTGCGTGAAGCGGCGGCGGGCCCGATCGTGTTCGTCGAGCGGCTAGACCGCCACCGCCTCGCCGATCGCTGGGTTGAGTTGCCCGTGACGGGCGTATTCGAAGTGCGCGACGGCAAGATCACCGTTTGGCGCGAATATTTCGATCTGCAGACGCTGTTCACTGCGTGGCCCGAACTGCGGGCGGCGGCTGCCGCCTAGGCCGCTAGGCGCGCATCCGCGCGCACGCGCAATGGATGGCGCGCGCGGATGTACAACTCGGCCGCGATCAAGTTCGGAACCCACGCGAGCCACGCGATCGCAATGTAGGATTCCAAGAATGGTAAGCCCGTAACGCCGGCGATCGGCAGGTAGATGCGCAATGTCACCGCCGCCAGCGCGAGCGAGAACGAGCGGATCATCCAGCGCTCGTGATCGGCGAAGTCGCGCGCGACCGCACGGCGGTAGGCCATCAGTGTGGTCCAGAGCCAAGCAAGCGCCAGAAGAAGGAAACCGGCGCCGGCGATCGGGCCTGCAAACGTAAAGGGCGAGAGCAAGCCGCCCGCAACGCCCGCGATCACGCATGCGGCGACATAGGTGCGGCCCATCCAACGATGAAGTTTCGGGCGCTTGGCGCGCACGCTGCGTACGAACTGGAACGGCCCTAGCGCGAGCGCGAGGCCCGCAAAGGCGGCATGCACCAACAAGGTGTAAGGCCAGACCGTGGTGTTGAAACCGTTGGCGCGGACTTCCGCACCGAAGGCTTCGTGCCCAAGCACGAGATAGGCAAGGCCGTAGAGCCCAACCCCCACCGACAGGAACGCCATCAAGCCCCACAGTATGGGGTTTTGCCCGCGCGCGTGCGCCGCCATGCGCCGCCTCCCTTGTTGAGCCGTTTCTACCACGACGCCGCCAAGGGGGCGATTGGATGCGCCGCCTTAGAGCCCCAGCACCATTTTCGCGATGATGTTGCGTTGAATCTCGTTCGAACCGCCGTAGATCGAGGTCTTGCGCATGTTGAAATACGCGGGCGAGGCTTCGTGCGCGTAGTCCGGGCCGATTTTGAACTCGTTGGTGAGTTCGGGCGAGAACAGACGCGCGTTCGGCATCGCATAGTGCGCGCAAGCCTCGAGCGTCAGCTCGGTGAGGCGCTGTTGGATCTCGGTGCCTTTGATTTTGAGGAGCGAGCTTTCGGGGCCAGGGCCCTTGCCTGCTTGTTCGGCCGCGAGCACGCGCAGCTCGGTGTATTCCAGCGCGGCGAGATCGATTTCGAGCTCGGCGACTTTGCGGTTGAAGTCATCGTCCTGCACGAGCGGCTCGCCGCTATCGGAGCGCTCAGCGGCAGCGAGGGCTTTGAGTTTCTCCACGCCCTTCTTCGAGCGCGCGACGCCGGCGATGCCGGAGCGTTCGTGCGCGAGCAACACCTTCGCGTACGTCCAGCCTTTGTTTTCTTCGCCGATCATGTTTTCGGCGGGCACTTTGACGTTGTCGAGGAAGACGTCGTTCACTTCATACGCGCCATCGATCAGCATGATCGGGCGCACCGTGATGCCGGGCGTCTTCATATCGATCAGCAGGAACGAGA
>CAZXNY010000247.1:0-4706 GCA_964642205.1 uncultured Caulobacteraceae bacterium | reverse complement strand
GGCATCTGCATCGGCGAAGCCGTGAAGCAGGCGCTCGGCGATTTCGCCGGCATCCGCCGTTTTGGGCATGCCTACATCCCAATGGATGAAACGCTGTCGCGCGCGGCGATCGATCTCTCGAACCGGCCATACCTGATTTGGCGCGTCACCCTCCCCCGCCCGAAGCTCGGGGAGATGGACACCGAACTCTTCAAAGAGTGGTTTCACGCCTTCGCGATGAACTCGGGCTCGTGCCTGCACGTGGAAAACATCTACGGCGAGAACACGCACCATATCGTCGAGAGCTGCTACAAGGCGCTCGCCCGCGCGCTGCGGCAGGCGGTCGAGGTTGACCCGCGTCTCAAGGGCGCGGTGGCGTCCACCAAGGGCGTGCTCTAAACACCAGCCGTGCAGACGATAGCTTTGATCGATTACGGCGCAGGCAATCTGCGTTCCGTCGAGCGCGCGCTCGAAGCCGGCGCACGCGCCGCGGCGACGGAAAGCCGCGTCGTCATGACGGATGATCCCGACATCATCCGCAAAGCCGATCGCGTGGTGCTGCCCGGGCAAGGCGCGTTCAACGATTGCATGAGCGGGCTTGAAGCGCGCGCTGGCGTGATCGCCGCGCTCGAAGAAAACGTCCGCCAACGCGGCGCGCCGTTCCTCGGCATCTGCGTCGGCTTTCAGTTGCTCGCAGACAAGGGCCTCGAGCATGGCGAGCGCAAAGGGCTCGGCTGGCTCGGCGGCGTGTGCCGCAAGATCGAAACCGGCCCCGCCGAGCGCGTGCCGCACATGGGCTGGAATGAAGCGATCGTCACGCGTGCGCACCCGGTGCTCGCGCCGCTCGCGCCGCAGCGCCACGTCTATTTCTGCCACTCCTTCGTGCTCGCGCCGCCGGAGAGCACGGTGCTCGCGCAATCGGCGCATGGCGAGCGGTTCTGCTGCGCGGCGGGCGAAGGCAACATCGTTGGCGTACAGTTTCACCCGGAGAAGAGCCAGGACGCGGGCCTTGCGCTTCTTTCGGCGTTCGCCGATTGGAAGCCGCAATGATCCTCTACCCCGCCATCGATCTCAAAGACGGCCGCTGCGTCCGCCTCGCCGAAGGCCGCATGGACGCCGTGACGATCTTCAACGAAAGCCCGGCCGATCAGGCCGCGCTGTTTCAGACCGCGGGCTTTCACTGGATCCACGTCGTCGATCTCGATGGCGCGATGGGCGGCTCGCCGCAAAACGCCGGCGCGGTCGCGCAAATCCTGCAGCGCGCACATATCCCCGTGCAGATCGGCGGCGGCGTGCGCACGATGGAATCGATCGCATACTGGATCGACGCAGGCGCAACGCGCGTCATCCTCGGCACCGCTGCCGTTAGAGATCCCGCGCTGGTGCGCGAGGCCGCGCGCGAACATCCCGAACGCATCGCCGTCGGGATCGACGCGCGCGGCGGCAAAGTCGCGGTTTCCGGCTGGGTTGAACAAACCGAACTCGGCGCCGCCGATCTCGCGCGCCGCTACGAAGACGCCGGCGTCGCCGCCATCATCGTCACCGACATTGGGCGCGACGGCTTGAAAACGGGCGTGAACCTCGAGCTCACCGCCGCCGTCGCCAACGCCGTGACGATTCCCGTGATCGCCTCCGGCGGCGTCAAATCCGTCGACGACATCACGGCGTTGCGGGCCCTCCCCGGCCGCGCGATCCACGGCTGCATCCTCGGCCGCGCACTTTATGATGGCGACATCGACCCAACCGCCGCGCTGAAGGCCGCGTCGTGACGCTCGCCGCGCGCATCATCCCGTGCCTCGATGTGAAGGATGGCCGCGTCGTCAAAGGCGTGAACTTTGTCAACCTCAAGGACGCCGGTGATCCGGTCGAGCAAGCCTCGCTCTACGATGCGCAACACGCCGACGAGATCTGCTTTCTCGACATCACCGCGAGCCATGAGAAGCGCGACATCATGATCGATGTCGTGAAACGCACGGCCGACACGTGCTTCATGCCGCTCACCGTTGGCGGCGGCATCCGCACCGTCGATGACGTGCGCACGCTTCTGTTGGCGGGCGCCGACAAAGTCGCGATCCAAACCGCCGCCGTGCAAAACCCCGAACTGATCGACGCCGCCGCCGGCAAGTTCGGCGGCCAGGCCATCGTGATCGTCGCGGACTGCAAGCGCGTCGGCGATCACTGGGAAGTGTTCACGCATGGCGGGCGCAACCCCTCGGGCAAAGACGCGATCGAGTTTTGCGTCAACGCCGTCGAGCGCGGCGCGGGCGAACTCATGGTCACGTCGATGGACCGTGACGGCACGCGCGAAGGCTACGACCTCGAGCTGCTGCACGCGATCACGAGCCGCGTGAAAACGCCGGTCATCGCCTCGGGCGGCGCCGGGAATCTGCAGCACCTCGTCGATGGCATCGTCAAAGGCGGCGCAAGCGCCGTGCTCGCCGCTTCGATTTTTCACTTCGGCACGCACACGATTGCGGAAGCGCGCGCCGCGCTCGCCGCAGCGGGCGTGCCGCAACGCAGCGTTTGAGGTTTCGATGACGACGCTCGGCAATGCGCTCGATACGCTCGCAACCACCATCGCCAGCCGCGCCGGCGGCGATCCGAAAGAATCCTACACCGCCTCGCTGCTCGCGGCAGGCCCAGAGAAATGCGCGAAGAAGCTCGGCGAAGAAGCGGTGGAAGCCGCGCTCGCCTGCGTGAGCGGCGATAAGGCCGCGTTCGCCGGTGAAGCTGCCGACGTGCTCTACCACCTGCTCGTCGCCCTCCGGGCCGCCGGCGTGAGCCCGGCGGACGTCGCTGCGGCGCTCGAAGCCCGCCAAGGAACCTCCGGCCACGCCGAGAAGGCCAGCCGCGGATCATAGGTCTCTATACGAAACTTAGGCCTAGTTAGGCGCTCCCGGCCTAACTACCCTATAAAGCCCTATACCGGGCGCTTCAGGAACACGTAGACCGCCCCGCCCCCGCCGTGCCGGGCGTGCGCCTGGGCGAACCCGGCCACCAGCGGCCGCGCCAACCGCCCGGACAGCCAGTCCGGCAGGCGGCGCTTCAGCACCCCCTCCTCCCCCGCCCGGCCCTTCCCGGTCACGACCAGCACCACCCGGCAACCCTGGGCCTGGCTGTCCGCCAGGAAACCCTCCACCGCCGCCCGCGCCCGGTCCTGCGTCATGCCGTGGAGGTCGATCTTCGCGTCGATCTCAAGCGCGCCGCGGCGAACGCGCTTCTCGCCGCCGCGATCGGCCAGCGGCGCGGCAAGCGGCGGTTTGGGCCGCGCGGGCGGCGCTACAGCGGCTGCTTTCTTCGCCGGCGCCCGCACGGTCTTCGCCGCTGCAGGCGTGCTCTCAGGTTCTTCAGCGGGAAGCGCCCGCTTGGCCTTCACCGTGCGCGCGACGCGGCGCCAGAGCGCGCGCTCATCGCCCGTCAGCTCACGGCGGCGGCTCACGTACGTTGGCTAGGCTTGGACGACCCGCGCGAGGCGCCAGTTCGGATCGTTGGAGCGCACGTCGCGTTCGAACGTCCAGCGCTCCTTGGTGTCGCGCAGATGGTGCAGGCCTTCGGCCAATTCGGCCTCAAACCGCACGGAAACGCGCGCCATTTCGCCTTCGAGCGCGGCGTCGCTGATTTCCGCCGTCTTCAACCGCACAAGCTCGGGGCCCTTTTCGCCTTTCGCTTCGCGCTGCGAGATTGCGGTCATGTAAGAATCGAACACGCGCGGCGTCAGCAAACCGCGCAGCGTTTCGCGATCGCCCTTCGCATAAGCGCCGACGATCATTTCGTACGCGGCGCGCGCGCCGGAAACGAAGTGATCGGGATCGAACGAGGGATCGACGCGCGTGATATCGACGATGCCATCGCCTGACGAACCCGTGATCGGCGTCGCCGGCTGCGGGCGCTGAGGCTGGGTGCGGGGCAATTCGCCTTGCGCCGGTTGCGGCTGCGAGGGCCGCTCGGCGCCCGTACGGCGCCCGAGAACGGAATAAAGACGCGCCAGAACGAGGCCCGCCACCACCGCCAGAACCAAAATCTCGATCATGGAGGTATCCAAGACGCCGTCTCCGCTGCCCGCGCCAATTCCGCTTGAGGCGCTCCAGGGCGCGCGCCAAGCCTCAGCCCAACGCGCCATACGCAAGATAGTGTGCGCTGGCGCTGAACGCCAGCGAGCCGTTGTTGCCGGGCGGTGCGACGCATGTTAGCGCGGCCCCTCCCGAAAACCCGATCAGAACGAGCGCGGCATGACGACCATCGGCAGCGGCGAGCCAACCGCCCCGGAAGCGCCCCATCTGCGAGTCCTTGCGCAGTACGTGAAGGATTTTTCCTTCGAGAATCCGATGGCCGCGGCCTCGGCGCGTGCGCACGAAACGCAGCCAATGATCGATATGGGCGTTGAGGTTAAATCACGCCCCGCAGGCGAACCGAACGAGCCGCTCTACGAAGTCGATCTGCGCATCCACGTCGAAGCCAAGCGCGGCGAGGACGTGATGTTCGTCGCGGATTTGGTTTACGCGGGCCTCTTCGAATTTCTCAACGTGCGCGACGAGGACGTCGAGCCGTTGCTTTGGATCGAATGCCCGCGTTTGCTTTTTCCGTTCAGCCGACAATTGCTTGCGGAGATCACGCGTGAGGGCGGCTACCCGCCCCTGCTGATCAATCCGATCGATTTCACGCCGCTGTACTGGGCCGAGCTCAAAGAACGCCAAGAGCGCGGCACGACGCCGCTCGCATAGGCAGCG
>CAZXNY010000246.1:0-4708 GCA_964642205.1 uncultured Caulobacteraceae bacterium | reverse complement strand
AGCGATTCTTCAATGAGATGGCCGAGCGTGCGGTGGACATGCGCCGCCTGTCCGCATGCCGAACAGAAGCGGCCATCGACAGCTGCGCCACAGTTCGCGCACACGCCCTCGCTTTGGCCGTGCGGATCGCGCCCCTCAAGCACGCTCGCCGCGAGGCCAGCCGTGGCCGCGGCGCCGACAGCCTCTGCTTCACCGCTCATCGCAGCGAGGCGCGCCGCGGCGGCAAGCTCGGCGTGGGTTCATCGGTGTGATAGCGCGGCAGATAGCCGAGATCGGTGCGCGCCACCGCGACAGGCGATTTGCGCGGCCGCGCCGCCGGCGGCGCTTTCACCGCATCGGCCGTAATCGCCGTCAGGCCCTCTTCTTCAAGCGCGAGCATGGCGAGGCCCTCAGCCTCCTCCAGCGTACGCGCCCACACAAACACGGCCGTCACCGCGAGATCGGCGTTGGCGGGCCAGTTGCGGCGGGGCTTAGCCGGGCGTGCCTCGATGACGACGCGCCAGAAGGGCATGTGGAAGCGGACAAAGCGCATGCGCAGCGCAAACGCCCAAAAGCGGCTTGGACCCTGACGGGGGCGGCGCTTCAGCTTCACCTACGCGTCCCAATTGGGCTTGCGGCGCTCCAGGAAGGCGGCGATGCCCTCTCGCCCTTCCGGTGAAGACCGGCGCTGCGCGATGCGGCGGGCGGTTTCGCGGGCGAGCTTATCATCGATTTCCTCGCCCGCTACTGCGCGTACGAGGGCCTTTGCATCGGCCACGGCGCCCGGCGCGTTCTCAAATGAGAGCCCCGCCAGGCGCTTCATTTCGGTTTCAAGCGCCGCTTCGTCCGCCACGATCTCGTGGATAAGCCCGTAGCGCTGCGCCGCCTCCGCATCGAAGGGCAGCGCCGATGCAAACAGCGCTCGCGCGTTACGCGCCCCGACTGCTTCCACGACGTAGGGCGAGATGGTCGCGGGTGTCAGCCCAAGGCGCACTTCGGAAAACCGGAACTGGGCGCGCTTGGTCGCGATCGCGTAGTCGGCCGCTGCGACGAGGCCGCCGCCGCCGCCCATCGCCGGCCCATCGACGAGCGCGACGGTGAATTGCGGCAGATCGTGGAGCGCCTTCAGCATCCGCGCGAGTTCGAGCGCGTCGGCCTCGTTGTCGTCCTTGGTGCGCTCGCCTTGGCGCTTCATCCAATCGAGATCGGCGCCGGCGCTGAATGAGCTGCCCTGACCCTTGATGAAAACGATGCGGACGTGATCGGCGCCTTTCAGCGTTTCGAACGCATCCTTGAGCCCTTGGATCATCAGCTCGTCGAACGCGTTGCGCTTGGCTGGGCGGTTGAGCAGCACGACGGCGACGCCCTCAGGCGAGACATCGAGCACGACGGGATCGGGTGCGAGCGTCATCTCAAGCGGTTCCCAAGGCACGTTGAATCGCCGCGGCGCGCTCGGCCTCCGGCGTTTCGAACAATTTCAGATGCTGCACGCCCGCGAAGAAATACTCGAAATCCTCAGGCGGCGTGGCGTCTTCGATGAACACCGGCAGCAGCCGCTTTTTGTAGCGGTCGGCCAGATACACTTCACGCTTCACATGATCGCTCTCGAACGCTGCGGGCGAGCACATCACGCACACGCCCTCGGCCGTGCGGATTGCGCGCACGATCTCGCCAGCCCAGCTCTCACCACTGGTGAGGTGCTCCTGGTCGAGCCAGAGCTTGCGCCCCGCGCGCTTTAGTTGCTCCACCACCGGCATCACGATTGGCGCGTTGGCGCGCGCATACGACACGAACACCGCTTCCGCATCGCGCCGGCGTGGCGGCCCATCGGGCGCGCTTTCGTAGTTTGTGCCTGCATTCGGATCGGCGCTGCGCGTGCGCTCGCGGCCGGTGAACGCGCGGGAGATCACCACCAGCAGCGTGAGCAGCATCAGCGCGATCGCGCCGAACGCGATGGGCGCGGCGAGGCCTGACGGCAGCCCGTAGCGCACCGCGAACGCATCGACGCCGAGCACGACGTCCATCATCGTGCCGGGCGTCGGTCCGATCCGGTTCACGAGCCAAATCGCGCCGACCAGCAAGCTCGCGGCGAGACCGGGCAGGATGAAGAGCGTCGCCAGCAGCGCGCCAAAGAATCCGCCGCCGCCGCTCGGCTTGTTGCGTTTGGCGCGCGCGCTCGGCGCGCGGGCGACGCTGCCGTCGTAGCTTTCAGCGCTGCGCTCAGCGTCATCGCTATATTGCGGCGGCTCGGAGGCTGGCGGCGGCGCGGCCCCGCCGCGCGACTGGCTTTGCGCCTGCGTCTGTGTGCGCGCGGCGACTTGCTGTTCTTGAATCTGTTTGGCGACCGCCGCCCACGCGATGTCGCGCTGCGGTGCGAAGCTCGCGTCGATCGCCGGCAGATCCCGAAGGCCAACTGGCGCGAAGTGATGATCGAGCTTCACCAGGGTGAGCTTTTGCTCGGCCCACGCCTCGAGCCCGCGCTGATCGAAGCGCAGCCGGTGGACCGAGAACACGCTCTCCTTCGAGAGCAGCATCACCACGCTGTCCATGAACTGGAGCGGGCGGAAGCCGCGCTCGCCGTCCTCCAGCTCAACGAAGAGCCCGCGCCGCTCCAAGAACTTCTCGACCGCCTGGGCGGCTTCGAGATCGGCGGGCGCGTGGGCGATGAAGACGGTCATTGCGCCACCGCCTTAGCCACCGGCGCGCAGACACGCCAGCGCGCAGCGCCGCACGCCGGATACTCCGTCGCAACCATCTGAAATTCGGCGCCTTTCTGGGCCGCGCGCAGCACCCGCTACTTCTTCGCGGTCTTGGCGGCCTTATCTTTCTTCGGCTTGCGCGCCTCTTTGGTTTTGCGCTGCTGTCCCTTGGCCATGTGCTTGCTCCGCTAGACTCAACGGCCCGGATGCTCCCGCGCCGCGCGGGCGGATTCAAGGCGCGGCGGCCCGCAACGCCCCGCAAATAAATGTTTTCTTCATGCCTGCACGAGCGCTTGGCGCGCTGGGGATCGAATCGCGTACGTTGTCCCCATGCCCCCTCGTTCTATCCCCACACAAGACGCGCTGCCCGAAACGGCGCTGACCGAGCATCTTGAGCACCACCTCCGCAACCTGGCGAACTATCGGCCGTTCCGGTTCATGTCGCCGGTCGAGATCATGAGTTTCCTGGAAGCCAAGGGCTACCGCCCGGCCTTCATCGACGAAGCCATGAAACGCATCGTCTCCGCCGGCGCGCCCGCGCCACGTCGCAAACGAACGAGCCCGCGCCAGCTGTTGAAGCGGTAGCGCTCAGGCCCGCGCCTCGCCCTGCAGATCGTTCCGCCCGAGCGCGGCGAGTGCGGCGGCGATGATCGCGTCAGCGTCGAGGCCCGCATCGCGGATCATGTTCGCGGGCGTGTCTTGATCCTGGAAGATGTCCGGCAGCGTGAGCGTGCGGATTTTGAGGCCGCGATCGAGTGCGCCTTCGCCGGCCAGGAAGTGCAGCACGAACGCGCCGAAGCCGCCGACTGCGCCTTCCTCGATCGTGATCAGCACTTCGTGCTCGCGTGCGAGCTTGCGGATCAGCTCATTGTCGAGCGGCTTGGCGAAGCGCGCATCCGCCACCGTCGTCGAAAGTCCCATCGCGCCGAGGCGCTCGGCCGCCTTGAGCGCATCGCCGAGCCGTGTGCCAAGCGATAGCAGCGCGACCTTCGAGCCTTCGCGCACGACGCGGCCTTTGCCGATTTCGAGCGGCACGAGGTCTTTCGGGATTTCGATGCCGGTCGCTTCGCCGCGCGGGTAGCGCACTGCGCTCGGGCCAGCGTCATACGCAACTTGCGTCGCGACCATGCGCGCGAGCTCGACCTCATCGGCCGCGGCCATCACCACCATGCCAGGCAGCGCGCCGAGATAGCCAATGTCGAAGGATCCAGCATGCGTCGGCCCATCGGCGCCGACGAGGCCCGCGCGATCGAGCGCAAAGCGCACGGGCAGACCTTGGATCGCGACGTCGTGGACGACTTGGTCGTAACCGCGCTGTAGGAACGTCGAGTAGATTGCGCAGAACGGCTTCATGCCGTCCGCCGCGAGGCCAGCCGCGAACGTCACCGCGTGTTGCTCGGCAATGCCAACGTCGAACATGCGCGCCGGGAAGCGCTGCGCGAAGAGATCGAGCCCCGTGCCCGATGGCATCGCCGCGGTGATCGCGACGACTTTGTCGTCGCTCTCGGCCATTTGAATCAGCGCTTTGGCGAACACGGTCTGATAGTTCGGCGGGCCTGCCTTCGGCTTGGCTTGCTCACCGGTGACGACGTTGAACTTCGCGACGCCGTGATATTTGTCCGCCGCGTTTTCCGCCGGCGCATAGCCTTTGCCCTTCTTCGTCACGATGTGGACGAGCACGGGCTTATCGGCGACGTCCTTCGCGTCGCGCAACACCGGCAGCAGCACATCGAGATCGTGCCCGTCGAACGGGCCGAAATAGAGGAAGCCCAATTCTTCGAAGAACGTCCCGCCCGTCACCATCGTGCGCGCGTACTCTTCGGCCTTCTTCGCCACGTCGTGGATCGGCGCAGGCAGATGCTCGGCCACCGTCTTCGCCGCTTTGCGGAAGCGGCGATACGTCTTGGTCGCGACGAGGCGGCCAAGATACGAACTCATCCCGCCAACGGGCGGCGCGATCGACATGTCGTTGTCGTTCAGGATGACGATGACGCGCTTGGTGCTCTCGGCGGCGTTGTTCATCGCCTCAT
>CAZXNY010000245.1:0-4717 GCA_964642205.1 uncultured Caulobacteraceae bacterium | reverse complement strand
TATCTGCTGAAGCCCGCGCACCGCGTCGCGATGCAGTTGGTGCTGGATTCGAGTTAGCGCCCCCTCCCCCCCAAGGGGGAGGGGCGCTTGTTCTTGTCACTCCGCCAGCACCACAATCTGCAAGGGATTATCGGCACAGATCAGCGGGCCGCCGCGCGCGATGGCATGGCCGCGCGCGCGCACGCGCTTGCCTTCATAACTTTCGAACGGCGGGCCGCTCCAGGTTTCGACGTCATCGCCGTAAATCGCGATCGTGAAGTCGGTGCGATAGTCTTCGCCGAAGTTGAAATAGACACGTCCGTCTTGCACCGCGACGTCGCGCACCACGCCTTCGACCAAACGGAACGGCCCGCGGCCGCAGCGTTCGTCGGGCAGCTCCTCGCGCAAAATCATCGAGAGATTGCGGACGCGATAATCGCGCAGCGCCCATAAGCCTTCTTCGGCCCCGCGCGCGCGATCTTCCGCCGCCTGCAACGCCGCCGCGCGCGCCAGATTGTCCTTGCGCGGCCGCGCCCACGCCGCGCCCCGCGCCAGCATCGCTTGCTGCAGCCAGATCCAGCGCCCGCCTTCGCTTTGCACGAACACTTGCGCGAGCGCGGTGCCTTCGTTCGGATTTGCGGCAGGCTGTTCGCTTGGCGACGCCGGCGCCGCGCCGCTCGCCGGCGCTTCGCGCGCGCGCCGTGGCGGCACGCGCCGTAGCCCGCCATACGCAAGCCGCGCGGGCCGCCCCATCGCAAGCTCGGTCAGCGCCGCGCGCGCTTGCGGCGCAAACGGCGCATCGCCATAGGGCGCTTCGATCCCCGTCAACGTCACGCGCAATCCGCTGTCGAGCACCAGCGTATCGCCATCGATCACTTGCGCGACCGTGCCGCGTTCGCCGTCTTCCAATCCCTTGATGTTCGGCCCGCACGCGCTCAGCGCCAGAAGCGCCGCCGCCACCAACCCAGCCCGCATCGCGCGCTCCCTTGCCCGGGCGCACTCTCCGCGCGGCGATGCGCGCGTGTCACGCGAAATCTGCGTGATCGCACGCATGCGGTGCGCCCCGTCGACGGCGCGGTTGGGTTCCGCCATAGTCGCGCCACTGGCTCCGTAGCTCAGCTGGATAGAGCTGCTCCGTCCTAAGGAGAGGGTCGCAGGTTCGACTCCTGCCGGGGTCGCCAAGAAATGGCGCGAGGGGATTGGATGCGTCGGCACTACCGCAACAGCTGGTCCGCGATGTCGGCGCAGATGATGTCGATCGCGCACACGCGCGCGCCGATGATCCGGTGGCTGATCATGATCGCGCTCGTGCTGGTGTGGGCGGTCGCGGGGTTCATCGGCTGGTACGGCGCGCCGTGGGCGATGAGCGACAACACGATCCCGGCGCACGAAGCGATCTATCGCACGATCGGCGCGCTCTCGATGTCGGACGCGTATGTGCCTGAGAACGAAGGCTGGCTGAACGCCGCGCGCTTTGCCGGTCTCGGCATCCCGATCGTCGGCATTCTGTTCGCATTCTGGGGCGAGCTTGGGCGCTCGATCGCGAATGGCCTTCATGCGCTCGCGTCCGATCACATCGTGATCGCGGGCGCGGGCCCCGCCGCCGTGCACCTCGCGCAGAACTGCCGTGCGCAGAAGGACAGCGTGGTGCTGATTGGCGCTGGGCTCCCGGAGGACCTCGCGTGGTCGCTGCAAAAGGGCGGCGTCTACGTGATCGACGGCGCCGCCGATCGCCAGACGCTGAAGCTCGCGCGCGCCCACAGGGCCGCGCACGTCGTCGCGTTCGAGGATGACGATACGCTCAACCTGCAGATCGAAGCGGCGATGCGCGCGCTCGTCGGCGATCGCACGCGCGGCGATGCGGTCGCGGTGCATGTCGGCGCGCATTCGGCGATGCTGCTCCGGGAAGCGCGCGCCATGCGCTCGACGGAGCAGGGGCGCCTCGAAGCCGACAACAACAAGAAAAGCGACAAGCGCCACCACGAGAAACTGGCGATCGATTCTAAGCCGTTCTCGCTCGATGAGATCGCCGCGCGGCGGCTGATCCAAACCCAAGCGACCGAACTTCTCGATCTGGCGTCGCAGCTCAATCAGCCGCGTATCCACATCGTGTGTTTCGGGTTCGATGAATCGGCGCAGGCGGTGGCCTCTCACGTCTTCATGTCGCTTTGGTCGGCCCGGTTCGAGGCGCCGCGCGTCACGGTGCTTTCAGCCGATCCCGACGATAGCCGCGCCCGCTTTCGCGCCCGTCACCCTCAAGCGCTCGCCTATCCCGATGTGTGGGCCGCCGACATCGCGTTCCACCAATTCGAAGTGACGCGCGACCACGTCGATCACGCGCTGCTCGCCGAAATCGGCGCTGCGCGCGGGCAGGCGACGGGCGTCGTCGTCTCCGCCGGCACGGACCCGGAGAACATCCGCCTCGCGCTGGCTCTGAAGCGCGCCTGTAACGAAGGCGCGATCTGGCCCGTGCCGATCTTTATGAAGGAATCCACCAAGTCCGAGTTCTCTTCGATTTACGCCAAGGGCGATGAGACCGCCGAACTCGACGCGTACTTGCTGGCCTTTGGCGCGCTGCAATCGACGGCGACGCGGCGCGACATCATCGAAGGCCGGCTCGATCAGGGAGCGGCGATCGCGCATGCGCATTATACGCTCCGCGCGCAGCTCGGCCATGCGCCGAACCAGAAGGAGCTTCAGGCCGCGAGCCGCAATTGGAGCGACATTCTGGAGACCTATCGCGCCGCAAACCGCGCGGTTTCCGACGCGTCGATGGTGAAGATGTGGGACGCTGGCTGGCGCGCCATGCGCGGCCGTGAGCGCGGTGACAGTGCGCCGACCATGCCGGACGAGATGATGGAGACGATGGCGCAGCGCGAGCATCTGCGCTGGATGGCCGAGCGGCTGATGGCCGGCTGGCGCCCGGGAGCGCCGCGCAACAATACGCTGATGATCCACGACAAGCTGGTGCCGTGGGATCAGCTGAACGAGAACGACAAGGAAAACGACCGCGTGCAGGTCCGCGCCGCGATGGACATCGCCAAGGTGATGTACCCGCGCGGCTTCGAAGCGCGTGCGACTTAGATCTCGCTGAAGGTCCCGCCGCGGCCTTTGCCGGCGGCAAAGCGCGCCGCGCCCGCGCGGCTCTCAGCGGCGACGACCGGCGCGCCAAGCCGCGCTTCGGCGCGCAACGCGGTGTCGAGGTCCTTCGACCAGCCCGCATACGCGCTCGCGCGATCGGCGCGCAGACACATCTGCGGAAAGCGCGCGATGTCTTTCGCAAGCGCGACCGCTTCCTCCAGCGCCTTGCCGGCCGGCACGACGCGGTTCGCCAGGCCCCACGCATGCGCTTCGTGCGCATCGACGCCGCGGCCGGTGAGGATCATGTCCATCGCGCGGCCATGGCCGATGATGCGCGGCAGGCGCATCGTGCCGCCGTCGATCAGCGGCACGCCCCAGCGCCGGCAATACACGCCGAACACCGCCGTCTCCGACGCGACGCGCATGTCCGCGAGAAGCGACAGCTCCAAACCACCCGCCACCGCGTGGCCCTCAACCGCCGCGATCACCGGTTTGGAAAGCGACACGCCAGGGTCGGTCTCCGCGCGATCGGCGAGCAAACGCGAGGGCCCCATCGGCCCCGCTTGCGGCCCCGGCGACGGCACAGGATCGCGCGAGGGATCGGCCGCGACTTTGAGATCGAACCCAGCGCAGAACGCGCCATTCGATCCGGTCAGCACTGTAACGAGCACAGCGTCGTCGCGCTCGGCGTCGGCGAACGCCAGAAACAGATCGCGCGCCGTCGAGGGATTGACGGCGTTGCGCGCGTGCGGCCGGTTGATGGTGACGATCGCAACCGGCCCATCGCGCTCGGTTAGAACAGTCGGTTCCGCCATCGCATCCTCCACATTTTGAGGCCGACTATACCGGACCCGTTTGACTTGGCTCAGGGTTCCGAGGGCGCCGGGGAATTATCCGGAGCACGCCTGCCGCTGCCCCTTGTGTGGCGATTCAGCCACACCTACGTCGGGGTCAAGCGGCCGTGCTCATTGGAGGCGGCCGGCAAAGTCCGAGTGTTGAGAGGAGAGGGGCCGCATGGACCTCGAAAAGTTCACCGAGCGCGCGCGGGGATTCCTGCAAGCCGCGCAGACCATCGCGCTGCGCGAACAAAACCAACAGCTAGAGACGCAGCACCTGCTGAAGGCGCTGTTGGATGACCGTGAAGGGCTCGCGGCGGGGCTGCTGCGCCAGGCGGGCGCCGATCCCGTGCGCGTCGGCGCCGATGTTGATGCCGCGGTCGCGCAACTGCCGAAGGTGCAAGGCGGCGGAGACCGCATGTACATGGCGTCCTCCACCGGGCGCGCGCTGGATGCGGCCGAACAAGCCGCGCAGAAAGCGGGCGATAGCTACGTCACGGCTGAGCGTGTGCTGTTTGCGCTCTCGCTCGCGAGCGAAACCAAAGCCGGTGAAATCCTGAAGCGCCACGGCGTCACACCGCAGAAGCTTGAAGCGGCGATCCAGGCGTTGCGCAAAGGCCGCACGGCCGATTCTGCGAGCGCGGAGGATCAGTACGACGCGCTCAAGAAGTACGCGCGCGATCTCACAGCGTCAGCACGCGAGGGCAAGCTCGATCCGGTGATCGGGCGCGACGAAGAAATCCGCCGCACGATCCAGGTGCTCTCGCGCCGCACCAAGAACAATCCGGTGCTGATCGGCGAGCCCGGCGTCGGCAAGACCG
>CAZXNY010000244.1:0-4718 GCA_964642205.1 uncultured Caulobacteraceae bacterium | reverse complement strand
GAAAGCGGCCGCGCGGACCTCACGCCCTTCTTCGCGTTTCATCCGTGGATCTTCATGGTGTTCCTGCCGGCGGTCGCGATGCGGCTGTGGGCCGAAGAGGCGCGTTCGGGCGCCATCGAATTGCTGCTGACGTTGCCGGCGCCGACTTGGTCGCTCGTGCTCGGAAAATATCTCGCGGCGTGGACCGTCGCGGCGGTCGCGCTCGCGCTCACGTTCCCGGTCTGGATCACGATCAATGTTTTGGGGCACGCCGATAACGCCGCGATCCTGACGGCCTATCTCGCAAGCTTCCTGATGGCGGGCGCCTATATCGCCATCGGCTCGGTGATGTCGTCGCTGACGGGTGCGCAGGTCGTTGCGTTCGTGCTCTCGGTGCTCGCGGCGTTCATCCTCACGGCGCTCGGCTTGCCGATGGTGGGAGATTTCTTCTCCGGCTTTGTCGGCGGCGGCGTCGCCGAAGCGATCACGCGGTTCTCGATCATCCATCACTTCGATGCGGCGCAACGGGGCGTCGTGGAGTTCCGGTCGATCTTTTATTTCGTGTCGCTGATCGCGCTTTGCCTGACCTGGACCGCGCTCGCGGTCGATTCACGGCGGGGAGGCTAGGCCATGAGCTCACGCCGCTTCGCGCTCCTGGCCGCGCTCGCGTTCTTCGCGATGTTCGTGGCCGGCAATCTGATCGCCAATTCGTGGTTCCGCGGCTGGCGCCTCGATCTCACGGGCAACCAGCTTTATTCGCTCTCGCCCGGCACGCGCCACGTCATCAGCCCGGATGAACTCGCCGAGCCGATCGAGCTGACGTTGTTCTATTCACGGGATGCGGGGGCGCGTTACCCGGAGCTGCAAGCCTACGCAGCGCGCGTCCGTGAAATGCTGCAGACCTATGAGGCGACGGCGCGTGGCCGCATCCGCTTCGTCGAGATCGATCCCAAACCGTTCAGCGAGGAAGAAGACCTCGCCGTTGAAGCGGGCGTTCAGCCCGTCACGGTCCAGCAGGGCGCGGACCCGATCTATTTCGGCCTCTCGGGCGCGAACGCGATCGACGATCGGCGCTCCATCCCGTTCTTCGACAATGCGCGCGAGCCGTTCCTCGAATACGAGATCACGCGCGTCATCTACGAACTGCAAAATCCCGATCCGGCGAAGGTCGCGCTGATCACATCGCTGCCGCTCGATCCGGCGGCCGCCGCCAATCCGCAATTCCCCGGCATGGAGCGCCAGTCCGCGTTCGCGGTGGAGCTTGGCCGGTTCATGAGCGTCGAAAAGCTCGCGCCGGACTTCACCGCGATCCCAGCAGATGCGCGCGTGCTCGCGATCATCCATCCCGGGCCGATGACGCCGGCGCAGATGTACGCGATCGATCAGTTCATCATGCGCACGGGCCGCGCCTTCATCGCGCTCGATCCCGCGTCGATGACGTCGGCGCAAATGGCCGGCGATCCGATGACGGCGATGATGGGCGGGGCGCAAACGTCCTCCAATCTCGCGCCGCTCTTCACCGCGTGGGGCCTTTCGATGACGCCGGAAGTCGTCGCCGATGGCGGCGCCGCGCTCCCGGTGCAGACGCAGAACCCTGCGGGACAAACCGTGCAGGCGCCGCAGCCGCTGTTCTTCCGCGTCGATGGCGACCGGCTCGCACAAGGCGATCTGATGACGGCGCCGCTGCAGCGCGGTCTCAACTTTGGCATGGCCGGCGGGCTGACATGGAGCGAGCGCGAGGGCCTCACCGTCACGCCGCTTGCGCGCACGACAGGCGAGACGATGCGCATGGCGCCCGAGCAAGCGCTGATGCGCCCCTCGCCCTTCGACCTGATGCAGTCGTGGTCGCCGTCAGCGCGTGTCGAAACGGTCGCGCTGCGTCTCTCCGGCCCGCTCACGACAGCGTTCCCGAACGGCCCGCCCGAAGGCGCAGCGCCGCTCGCGACCGGCCAGCAAACGCTCACGCGCACCACGCAGAACGCCGAGATCGTCGTCGTCGCCGACACCGATTTCCTGGCTGACGATTTCTATGTCGATCCGCAACGCGGCGCGTCCTTCGCCGACAACGGCGCCTTTGCGCTCAACGCCATCGATATCCTCGGCGGCTCGCAAGCGCTGGTGAGCCTGCGCGCCCGCGCGCCGTCGCTGCGGCGCATGGAGCTGGTCGAGAACCTCGCCAACGATGCGCAGCGCCGTATCGAACAGCGCCAGCAAGATTTGCAAACCGAATTGCAGCAAACCGAAACACGGCTGCAAGAGCTGCGCGCGCGCGGGCAGGGTTCGGGCTATTTCGCGGGCGAACTCGGCGCCGAGCTTTCACAGGAAGAGCGCACCGAGATCGACCGCTTCACCACGCGCGTCACCGAAGTGCGCCGTGAGCTGCGCAGCGTCGGCCGTGATCTCCGCGCCGATATCGACACGCTGAAGGCGCTCGTCGTGTTCGTGAACATGTGGCTTGCGCCGCTCGCGGTTGCGGGCGCGGGCCTCTTCCTGTTCTGGCGCCGCCAGCGCCGCGCGCGCAGGAGCCAGCCATGACGACCGAACGCGCTGAGCGCCGCCGCCGCCGTCTGTTCACGCTCGCCGCCGTCGCCGCGGGGCTTGCGGCGGTCGCATTCGTGAGCGTCTCGCTCGACGTGCGCTCGGCGCAGCCGAATGTCGCGCAGGGCGCGGCCGTGCCCGGCCTCAACGATACGATCGCGCGCGCGCAGCGCATCACGGTGACGAGTGCGGAAGCGACGTACCGCATCGAAAAGACCGATCGCGGCTGGACAATGCGCGATCGCGGCGACTACCCGGTCGACGCCGCGCGTCTCGCGCAATTCACCGAAGGGCTCGCCAATCTCCAGATCACGCGCCGCATGACCGCCAACACCGCCCGGTTCGCGCGGCTCGGCGTCGACGATCCAACGCAGGGCGGGCGCGGCGTGCTGGTGCAGATCGAAGACGGGCAGGGCGCGCGGCTCGTGAACCTCATCCTTGGCGTCGAGACGCAGGGCCTCTACGTACGCCGCCCCGATGAGAGCCAAGTGTTTGCGGCGCGCGGAGAATTGCCGCCGCTGCGCAATCCCGCTGCGTGGCTCAACCTGCGCCCGCTCGCGGTCGAATCCGCGAACGTCGCGCGCGTCGAGATCGTGCCGAACGAAGGCCGGCCTTACATTCTTGAACGCGAGCGTACGGGTGAAACAGCTGACTTCGCGATCGTCGCGCCCGCACGCCTCGCCGCGATCTCGCCGAGCGCGGTGACCGCGACGGCGGAGAAAGTGCTCAACCTTGCGCCGCTCGATGTGCAGACCGCCGCCGCCATTCAGGGCGCGCCTGCCGAGCGGCTGCGGCTGCACACGTTCGACGGCGTGTTGATCGATGCTGAGTTGATCGTGATCGAAGGCCGCGTTTGGCTGAAGCTGACGGCGCAAGCCGAGCGGCCGGAGGCGGAAGCCGCTGCGCTCGCGGTGAACAATGCGAGCGCCGGTTGGGCCTATCAGCTTTCGCCGCAAGATGCGGAAGCGCTCGCGCCGCCACTCACCGCGCTATTGCCCGCACCACCGGCCGCGCCCCCACCGCCGCCGAGCGCGGCGCCTGCGGAAACGCAAACGCCTTAGCTTCGCCTTCTCCCCTTGTGGGAGAAGGTGGCTCGTTGCGTAGCAACGAGACGGATGAGGGGTGAGAGTTTAAACGGCTGAATGGTGCGCCCGCACCCCTCACCCATGTCGCGCCTTCCAAAAGCACAGCGCAGTTGTCCCTCTCCCACAAGGGGAGAGGGAGGCAGCGTCAATCGCTATCGTCGTCATCCTCGTCATCGTCGTGACGCGCGGGGCCGCGCGCGGCGGCAAGTACAGGCCCGCCATTGTGCGCTTGAACGATGACGGCGCAGGCGGGCCGGCAGGCGGTGCGGTTGAACGTGACGGGGGCGCCCGACCATTCGCCGAGCCGCGCGATGCGGCGCACGAGATTGTAGTGCGGCACCCGCAGGCCCGCGTTCTCGCCGCCGTTGATGTCGGCCCATACTGGGCCTGGCTCGTACGACGCGACCCACACATCCGCCGGTTCGCTCTGGTGCGCGCCGCGCCCGACATGCACGCGCATGCCGCGCGCGTTTTCGATGACCGTCACGGCGGGTGCGTGCGCTGCATGCTCGCCGCGCAGTTCGAGGATCACGTCACGAATGCGATCGGGCCGCGCGCCCGCTTCGCCGCGTGCGCCGTTGAAGATGAGTTGCGGCGTGAAGATCGAGCGCACTTCCATCGCGCGCGAATAAGCGCGCTGGCGCTGCGTGAATTCCGGGCGCGCGAACGTGTCCCGCCAGCCGAGATAATCCCACACATCCACCGGATAAGTGAGGGCGATGACGTCCGGCTCGCGGTTGAGCCGGCCCATCAGCCGGTTGGCGCGCGGGCAGCTTTCGCAGCCCTGGCTTGTGAAGAGCTCGACGACGATCGGCCCGGCCGCGCGGTCCTGCGCGAGCGCAGGCGGCGCGAGCGCCAGAAAGAGGAGGGCCGGCAGGAGCCTCAGCATGGCCGGGAGCTTGGTCCCCGGCGCGCCGCAGGGCCACTCACGTGGCCGTTACGGCGCGCCGGATGACGCAAGCGTGTGGTTGCGCAACCCTAGGCGGCTTTGGCGAGGCTGCGCAGCACGAAGTGCAAGATCCCGCCGTGGTGGAAATATTCCACCTCGTTCTCGGTATCGATGCGGCAGAGCACGTCGAGCGTGAACGTCGAGCCATCCGCGCGCGTGATGTTGAG
>CAZXNY010000243.1:2500-4754 GCA_964642205.1 uncultured Caulobacteraceae bacterium | reverse complement strand
GGCGCAAGCGCTGCGGTGGCGATCGCCCAAGTCGATGTGATGCGATGGCCGCTGCACGCCGCGAACGCCGGCATCTCGTAGCCATTCGCCAACAGGAGATAGTCCGCACGAACGATCGCGCCGGTATCGCAAGCAATGGTCACGCCATGCGCGGCCATCTCATAGCCTTGCGCCTCGACGCCGCTGAAAACCTGCGCGCCGCGCTGGCGCGCAACATTCAAAAGCCCACGCGCAAGCGCCACCGGGTCGACTTCCGCCGCCCCTTCAGAGCGCAGCGCCGCCTCAGCAACGAGCCCCTCCGCGGCGAGCTCATGGCCGGAGAGCCAATGCGATGGCAGCCCAGCGCGCTGCCGGAGCGCGCGCTCTTCCTTGAGCAAGACAGGATCAAGCGCATTGCCCGCCAGATAGAACGCATCGCGCGCCGCCAAATCGCATGGCAGCCGCAACGATGCGCACAGATCGCGAATGACGCCGACCGAAGCGCGCGAGCGCTGATAGATGCGCGCCGCGGCGTCGAAGCCGCAGCGCTCCTCAAGCTCCAGCATCGGCGCGTCGATTTCCCACTGCAGCAGCGCAGTCGACGCCGCCGTCGAACCTTGCTGCGGCTTATGCCGATCGATGAGGACAACCGTGCGCCCTTCGCGCGTCAGCCGCTCCGCAAGCAACGAGCCGGTGATCCCAGCGCCAATGATCGCAACGTCCGCGCGCGCCTCGCCGGCAAACGCCGCCGCCCCGCGCTCTGGCGGATGCAATGCGTCCCACAGGCTCACGCCCGCGCGCAGATCCGTTTCGCCGTCGTCAAGCTCAAGCACGGCGCCGCAACGGGCCAGCGCCGCAAGCTGTTCCGCCTACGAGATGCCCGAGAGCCCGCCATCGACAGCAAGGATTTGGCCGGTCACGTACGCGCTCTCGTTCGAGAGCAAGAAGAGCGCGGCATACGCCGTCTCCCAGCCTGTGCCTTGCCGGCGCAGCGGCGCATTCGTCGTCCCGCGCGAAGGCCGCCCTTGCGTCGCAAGCCGCCCGAGCGGCGTATCCATCAGCCCGGGCGCGACGACGTTGGCGCGAATGTTTTTGCGCGCGCCTTCAAAAGCCGTGTGCCGCATCAACCCACTGAGCGCCGCCTTGGAAGAATCGTACGCCGGCAAACGCGATCCCGCGACGAGCCCGGCGATCGAGGAGATGAATACGATCGAGCCGCCCTCGCTCATCGCCGAGAGCGCCGCCCGCGCCTGCAACATCGGCCCGCGAAGATTCACACCCAACACGAAGTCCCATGTGTCCGGCGCGCCCTCGAGCCAATGTTTCCCAACGCCAACGCCGACATTGCACACCAGCCCATCGAGCCCGCCCATCATGTCCTGCGCCGACGCAAACATCCGCGCGACATCCGCTTCCTTCGAAGCATCGGCCTGGATCGCGAATGCGCGCCCTTTCTCCGCAACAATCTTGGACACGGTCGCTTCCGCCGCCACGACGTCGATATCCGCGCACGCGACATGCGCGCCTTCACGCGCACACAGCATCGCCATCGCCCGGCCGTTGCCCTCGGAATCCGTCTCCGCGTTCACGACGCGCTGGCCGGCGCCCACGATCAGCACACGCCGCCCTTCCATCCGCCCGCGCCCCGGCGCGCGCCCTTCGGATTCGGCAGGCAGGCGCAGTTCGGTTTCGGCCATCGATCGTTCTCCCAACGTTTGCGCAACGTTAGCGTCCCCCTCCCGGTGCAGGCAATGCGCGTGATATGGAGGCGCATGGGCACGCTCTACGGCAATCCAAAGCACCTCATTCCAGAGGAAGACGCGCGCGCCGCCCTCGCCGCGCACGACCGGCTCGCCATCATCGTGACGCACGGCCCGAACGGCCTCTCCGCAACGCACGCGCCTGTCGCGGTTGAAGACGGCAAGCTCATCTCGCATGTCTCGCGCGGCAATCCGCAATGGAAGGATGCGCCGTGCGACGTGATGGTGATCGCGCCCGGCCCGGAGACCTACATTTCGCCAACTTGGTACGAAACCAAGAAGCGCGACCAGCGCGCTGTGCCGACGTGGAATTACGAAGCGATCCACGTGTGGGGCACGCTCACGCTGATCGACGACAAAGCGCGCCTGCGTGACATCGTCGACAAGCTCTCACAACGCCATGAGAACAACCGCCCCGATCCGTGGGCGATCGAAGATGCGCCGGAAGAGTATATCGACCGGCTGCTGAGCTTCATAATCGGCTTCGAGATCACGCTCGATCGCGTGGAAGGCAA
>CAZXNY010000243.1:0-2400 GCA_964642205.1 uncultured Caulobacteraceae bacterium | reverse complement strand
ACCGTTTGCATGCGCTCGTAACCGTTCGCATCTTCCCGCGTCGATTGCGCGCCGAACGCGCCCGCCATCGACGCGAACGCGCCGGCGGCGCCAAGATCGGTCACCGAAAGCTCGATGGAGCGATCGCCGTTCTCGTAGCGCGCCGTCGCGTTGGCGACGCCGCCCATCGCGCCGTACGACCCGGTCGACATCTCCGTGCGGGCAAAGCCGCCTGGGAGCGACGCCGGCAGCAAGCCTTGCAGCGCCTCGGCGCTGATCGCCGCGCCTTGCGCGGCCGCTTCCGGATTGGCCGCCATCTGCTCCATTTGCTTCGCAGCCGCTTCGAGCTGCGACGTATCGATGGTCTGCCCGCCCGGCAGCGTGACGGCCGCCGGCGGCTCGCTGCGCGCCGCGAACGGCCCGCCAAAGCCGCCCGTGCCCAAGAACGCCGCGCCCCGCACCGCACCAAGCACGGCGGTCGCGACAATGCCTGCTACGATCGCGACGACGATGATCGTCGCGAAATACGGAATCCGCTTGTCTTCCGGCGTCTTCATCATCCGCGGAATGCCGATGTAGAGCAGCACGAGCGAATAGATGCCGCCGATCGCCGCGAGCACGGAAAGCGCCGGCAGCAGCGTAAACACCGACGCGACGAGCCCCGCCGTCGCGCTATACGCCGCGAGCTGGTTGGCGCGCGTCTCGTCTTTCTCGGAATTAAACGTCGTCGCGAACGAGTTGATGATGAGCCCCATCACCCACACCCAAGCGAGCGTAAGCACGACCTGCAGCACGGCGTTGACGACGCCAGTGATGAGCGGAAGCCGGATCGTGTAGCCAAAGCCGCCGACCCCGATGAACACGAGGCCGATGAAGCTGCACGCCGCGGCAAGCAAAGAGAGCGGCAGGATGTAGCCCGAGAGCAGCGCGGGCAGCCCGGTACGCTCTTGCGCGATCCGCTCCCACTCCGCGCGCGGCTGGATCAGGATGTTCTTGACCCGATCGACGAGACCGGCGCCGGCGTTTCCAGGTTCCACAACAGTCATGGAATCACCTCCCGTTGTGGGCGAAGCCTATGACAATCGCCCGATGCCGACCACGCAGCCGGATACAGAAAACAAGATGACGAACGCGATCAGGCCCGCGAGGCCGACGGTCGTTGCATAGCCCATCGCGCGTTCGTTCGGGCAGCGCATCAAGATCGGCAGACCGCGATAGAACAGGAACGCCGTCATTGCGATCCCGATCAGACCGATCCACCAGAGCGGCGGCCACAGCGAAAACACGCCGCTGATGAACGCGGGCGTCATCGAATACGCGGCGACTTTCTGCGCCGCCAAATCATCCCGCTCCGCGTCGAAATTCTCAGCGAGCGTGTTGATCAAAATGCCCATGAAATAAACGAGCGCGACGCTGGCGAAGAACGTCACGACCGCGGTGACAAGCACCGTACTCGCATCGGTGCGCACGACCGTTTCACCGACCTGCTCGCCGAACGCGATGCCGCCAATGGCGCCCGCAAGCGGCGGGATCGCCGCGAGCGGCGCGACATAGCCGAGCAGAATGCTCGGTATGTTGGTCTTCTCGGCTTTGATCTGTTCCCACTCGGCGCGCGGATCGCGCACGAGGCCATAGGCGCGCGAGAAAATAATTTCTGCCTTTTGTCGCGCCTCGGCGGCGCGGCGGGCGGCCTCTTCACGATCGAAGCGCGGCGCATTCTTGCGCGGTTCGGGCTCTTGCTCGGCGGACATCGCGCTCCTCGGCCTTTTCGAGGGTGCGAATCTATCTGGAATTGGCCCAGAGCGCCAAGGTTTTACGCCTTAAACGGGTCGCGCATGAGGATCACGTCATCCCGCTCCGGGCTGGTCGAGACGAGCGCGGCCGGGCACCCGATCAGTTCCTCGATGCGGCGAATGTATTTGATCGCGTTCGCCGGCAGATCCTTCGAGGAGCGCACGCCCTTGGTGCTTTCGCTCCACCCAGGCAACGATTCATAGACCGGTTGCACCGCCGCTTGATCGCGAAGCCCCGAAGGCAAGTGATCGTACGTGCGCCCGTGCAACGTGTAGCCGACACAGATTTTGATCTCCGGCAAACCGTCGAGCACGTCAAGCTTGGTGAGAGCGAAGCCGTCGATCCCCGAGAGCGCGATCGATTGCCGAACGAGCACGGCATCGAACCAGCCGCAGCGCCGCGCACGCCCTGTGTTCGTGCCGAACTCGCGGCCGACTTCGCCGAGACGGCGGCCGACCTCGTCATCGAGCTCCGTCGGGAATGGTCCTTCACCGACGCGCGTCGTGTACGCCTTCACAAGCCCAAGCACGTAACTGATCGCGCCTGGCCCAACGCCATAACCCGCCGCCGCCTGCCCCGCAACGACATTCGACGACGTGACAAACGGATACGTGCCGTGATCGACAT
>CAZXNY010000242.1:0-4754 GCA_964642205.1 uncultured Caulobacteraceae bacterium | reverse complement strand
ATCGCCTGGATGTTCGCCGCCGTCAGCTCAATCGAGCCTGTCGTCGTGCAACGTGAAACCGCGATCTTCCTCGAGCGCGATAGGCCCTGGCACGCCGAGCGCCTCGCGATGGTGGAAGACCGCATCCGCGCGCGCATCGCCGAGCTCTCGAACGAACTCGGCGGCAAGGATTGGCTCGATGGCGATTTCAGCGCGGCCGACATTCTGATGGTTCAGGTGCTGCGCCGCCTCGCCAGCTCGCCGATCCTCGCCGAGTTTCCGAACCTCGCGGCCTACGTCGCACGCGCTCAGGCGCGGCCGGCTTACAAGCGCGCGTTCGCGGCGCAGCTCGCGGTGTTCGAAGCGCAACAGAAAGGGTAGGGCGTCAGCGCCCGGCGAGTTTGGCGACGTCGCGATGCGCTTGCGCCGCGAGCAATTCGTGCGGCGAAGCGGCGCGCTTGGCCGTCACTTCCGCCGCCCAGCAAATGTCGAGCGCGCGCACCAACGCCCGCGGCGACCAATTCCGGAGTTGCGCGAGAAACGCGTCGCGCTCTTTCCAGAACACCGGCGGGCGCAGCCGCTGCATCGCCTCTTGCGGCGCGGCGCCGTTATCGACCCGCCCGCGCGCATCCGCGAGCCGGAGTAGCCGCCGCTCCAACATCTTGATTGCGAGCACGCCCGAAAGCCCGTCGATCCGCGACAGCGTTTCGGCCGCGTCGTCGCCTTTGCCGTTGAGCGCGGCCATCCCCGCCTGGTCGAGCGCTTCGTCGCCTTCGCCGACGATCAACGCTTCAATGTCTGCCGCGCCGAGCGGTCCGTTCGAGCCGTGCGCGTAAGCGGCGAGCTTTTCGATTTCGCTGCGCGCAAGCCCGCGGTCGGAGGGGAGGAGGTCGGCCAAGCTCTCGCCCGCGTCGCGGTCGAGTTTCACGTTGAGCTCGGCGAGCAGTTCGCGCGCGAACGCCGCGCGTTCGGCCGGGCTCTCTTCGTAGAACGCCGCCGCCACCGCGCTCTTTGCGCTCTCGAACGCTTTCACCAATTTGCCTGTGCCGGAAAGCTCGCCGCCTTCGATCACGAGAAATCCGCCTGGCGCGCCTTTCTCGATCTGCGCCAGCGCAAACAGAATGGAATCGTTCGCGCCTTCGCCGTCGACGCGCGCCCACACCAGCGTCGGCCCGCCCAGCAAAGATTGCGCGCTCAGCGCGTCTAGCAAACGCGCTTTGTCTTTCTTGATGTCGTCTTCCGAGAGCTTGGTGGTCGCGAACGGATCGTCGCTGCCGCCGAGCGCGAACTTCGCGAGCGCGGCGCTTGCATCCGCGACCATCGCGCGGTTCGGCCCGTAGAAGAGGGCGGCGCGCATCTGCGCGTCGGGCTTGTCGACGAAGCGCCGGGCCGAGGCGCCCGTCAGTTTCATCGCGCTTGGCGCTCTTGGTCGCGCCGGTCCTGTGCGAGGCGCAGCGCCAGCGCGGCGCGGATCTGTTGCGCCAGCGTTTCAGCCGCCCGCTCACGCGCATCGTCTTGCGCGGCGATTGCCGCAAACGCCGCCGGCGGGATGTCGTAGTTCACGATGCTCGTTTGCGCGCCACGGATTTGTTCACCGTCCGCTTGCGTCAGCACATAATTCGCGACCAGCTGAAACTCCGCGCGGCTCGCCGAGGCGTCGAGGCGCAGGCCGAGCGGGACCACGTACTCCACGAGTGTGATGTCGAGGCGCTGGGCCTGACCTTCGCCCGCGCCGAGGCCGAGCACGCGCTCGAGCTCGGCGTGCAGGTGGTGCCCGGCGCGGCCTTCGATCATCGAGACTTGCACCGGCCCGATCGGGCCAGAGCCGCCGCCCGGCCCGGGCGCGTACATCGGCGAGAAGCCGCACGACGCCACGAGGGCGGCGAAGAGGAGGGCGGTCGCAACGCGCATTCTGGAGCAGCTCCGCTATCAGCCGACGACGATATTCACGATCCGGTCGGGCACCACAATCACCTTGCGGACGGTCACACCCGCCAGGAAAGGCGCCACCTCCTGTTGGGCGAGCGCCAGCGCCTTCACGTGATCTTCCGCCGCGCCTTTGGCGACGGCGATTTCTCCGCGGCGTTTGCCGTTCACCTGGATCGGCAGAACGACCGTGTTCTCCGCTGTCAACGCTTGGTCGGCTTTCGGCCAAGGCGCGGTCGCGACGAAGCCTTCGCGACCGAGCGCGGCCCAGCACTCTTCGGCCAGGTGCGGCGTGAATGGCGCGATCAGCTGAACGAGGATCGTCAGCGCCTCGCCGCGCGCGGAAACGATCGCTGCATCCGTCGCGTCGCGGTGCTTTGCGATTGCGTTCACCAGCTCGTAGCAGCGCGCGACCGAGGTGTTGAAGCGGAAGTTCTCGATTCCGTCGCTCACCGCGCCGATGGCGCGATGCGCGACCTGCCGGAGCGCCAGCGCTTCGCCCCCCGCATCCGCGCTTGGCGCCGCGCCAACTTTGCCGTGTGCATCGACCAGCGACCACACGCGCTGTGTGAACCGCCACGCGCCTTCGACCGCCGCGGTCGACCACTCGACCTCGCGATCGGGCGGAGAATCCGACAGCACGAACCAGCGCAGCACGTCCGCGCCGTAGTCGTTGAGGAACGACTGCAGGTTCGGCCCGTTGCGCTTCGACTTCGAAACTTTCTCAACCGCGCCCACGATCACCGGCGTTTGCGTGCCGACCATGAAAGCGCCGCCGTCGCGCTTCTCGATTTCGTCAGGCGAGAGCCACGCGCCTTCCTGCGACTTGTACGTTTCGTGCGTGACCATGCCGAGTGTGAAGAGCCCGGCGAACGGTTCGCCGCTCGGCAAATCCAAGAACCCGCAGTCCCGCATCGCGCGTGAGAAGAAGCGCGAATAGAGGAGGTGCAGCACGGCGTGCTCGACGCCGCCGATATATTGATCGACCGGCAGCCAATAGCCCGCGACTTTCGGATCGAACGGCGCGGTCTCGTTCGCCGTGTCGGCGAAGCGTGCAAAGTACCAGCTCGAATCCACGAACGTATCGAGCGTGTCGGTTTCACGCGTCGCGTTCTTGCCGCAACGCGGGCAGGGGACGTGCTTCCACGTCGGGTGCCGCGCGAGCGGATTGCCGGCGCCGTCGATCTTCACATCGTTTGGCAACAACACCGGAAGATTCTCGAGCTTCTCCGGAACCACGCCGCAGCTTTCGCAATGCACGGCCGGAATCGGGCAGCCCCAATAGCGTTGGCGCGAAACGCCCCAATCGCGCAGGCGATATTGCGTCGTGCCGCGCCCGGCGCCGCGCGACTCCAGTTCACTGATGGCGCGCGCGATCGCTTCCGTCGTCGGCAGTCCATCCAGGAAGCGCGAGTTATAGGTCGTGCCCGGCCCGGTGTAGGCGACGTCATCGATGCGGTGTTCGCGCGGATCGGCGCCCGGCGGCAACACGACGGGGTTTACAGCAAGGCCATACTTGCGCGCGAAATCCAAATCGCGCTGGTCGCCGGCGGGCGAGCCGAAGATCGCGCCCGTGCCGTAGCTTGAGAGCACGAAGTTTGCTGCCCAGACCGGCAGCTCCCAACTGTCATCGAACGGATGCTTCACGCGCACGCCGAGATCGACGCCGAATTTCTCCGCCGCCTCGATGTCTGCTTCCGATGTGCCGAGGTGCGCCGCGTCCGCAATGAACTTCGCCACATCGGGCCGCGCCGCGGCGATCGCCTTGGTCAGCGGATGATCGGGCGCGAGCGCGACGAAGCTCGCCCCGAACAACGTATCGGGCCGCGTCGTGAACACCTCGACGTGCTCGAACCCCGCCGGTGCGCCGCTCGAAACGTGAAACTGAAACTGCGCGCCCGCGCTTTTGCCGATCCAGTTTGCCTGCATCGTGCGGACTTTGTCGGGCCAGCGGTCGAGCGTTTTCAGCGCTTCCAGCAAATCGTCCGCGTAGGCGGTGACGCGGAACATCCATTGTTCGAGTTCGCGCGTTTCGACGGGCGCGCCGGAGCGCCAGCCTTTGCCATCGACGACCTGCTCGTTCGCGAGCACCGTCTGGTCGACGGGGTCCCAGTTCACCTTCTGCTTTTTGCGATAGACGAGATCCTTGTCCCAGAACGCCAGGAACATCGCCTGCTGATGTTTGTAGTAGTCGGGCAAGCACGTCGCGATCTCACGCGACCAATCGATCGCGAGACCCAGCGCCTTCATCTGCCCGGCCATGTTGGCGATGTTCTGCAGCGTCCACGCATGCGGATGCGCGCCGCGATCGATCGCGGCGTTTTCAGCCGGCAGGCCGAACGCATCCCAGCCCATCGGGTGCAGCACGTTGTAGCCGCCCGCGCGCCGATAGCGCGCGACGACATCGCCCATCGAGTAATTGCGCAGGTGCCCGACGTGGATGTCCCCCGAAGGGTAGGGGAACATCTCCAACACATAGGCTTTGGGCTTGCCGCCGGCTTCGGCGGGCGAGAGTGCGCGAAAGATATCTGCGCGCGCCCAGGCCTCGCGCCATTTGGGCTCGATCTCGCGATGATTGAAGCGGGACATGACTTAGACTTCCGACCGTTGGAGCGTTGTACGCGTGTTCGCGGCCGGTCTCGATAAGGCGAGTGGCCGCGTCAGTTGTTGCCCAAGGTGCTAAGTCGCAGCTGACGCGCGCGCGTCAGGATCGCGTTTTCGATCTGAATCGCCGTCGCGGGATCGACGTTCGCCGCCGTCCAGGCGCCGCCCTGATTGATCTCGCGGAAGATCGACACGTTCAGCGCATCGGCCCGCAGGCGCGTGTCGAGAATGTAGACCGTCGCCTT
>CAZXNY010000241.1:0-4757 GCA_964642205.1 uncultured Caulobacteraceae bacterium | reverse complement strand
CGGCGATAGGCGTCGAGCGTGTTGGCGCGCGCGCCGCGCTCGGCCGAGAGCATTTCCAGAAACGCTTCGATCCGCGCGCCGTCAGCCATGCATCACGCAGGCGGCGCGAAGATCAGCGCTTCCACCGCGAGGCGCCGCGCGGAATCGCCAAGCTCAACGGCGCGGAGCGCGCGCAGCACAGCGCTGAGCGAAGCTGTATCGAGCGTGTTCGCCCCCGCCGCCGCGACGAACGCCGCCGTCAGCGCCGTTTCGCCAATCGCGCCACGTTCGGCGGCCGCAGTCATCGAGGCGAGCGCGCCCGCATCGCCCGCGCGCCCGCCCTGCGGTGCGTTGGCGATGAGGAACGCGCGCGTGTTCGCATCGGCCGGCGCTCCGAGCGCTGCAAGGACGGCGGCGTCGCGCGCCGCGGCGCGCACGGCGTTAGCGGGCGCCGCGTCGAGCCGGCGTTGGATCGTCGCGAGCGTGACTTCGTTCTTGGCGACGGCGAGCGCTGCCTGCGCTTGCGCAAGGCCGGCGCGATCTGCGTTCGCCTGCGCCGCGTTTCCGATCAGCCGCTCCGCGAGCGCGAGATCGTTCGCCGCCAGCGCGGCGCGGGCAAAGAGCAGCGTTGAGGCCGCGTCGGGCGCGGCGGTGAGGTTGGCGATATCGGCCCGGAACAGGAGCGCTGCGGCGGTGAATTCCGCGGGGTTCGCGTTCGCGGCGCGCAGCACGCCGGCGATCGCAGTCGCTGCGCCCATCGTGGCGGGCGCTGCATCCACGGCGCGGATCGCGGCGGGCAGGCCTGTCGTCACCGTCGCCGGCGCGGCGGCAAGAAGCTCGCGCGCCTGCGAGGGCGTCAGCGCACCACGCCGATACGCGAGCGCCGCCGCCTGCGCACGTAGCGGCTGCGCCGTCGCATCGCTGCGCGCGAGCGTGACGAGCGCGAGCGTTGAGGCGTTCGCGAGCGGGCTCGCGCCTGCGCGCAGATTTGCGGCGAGTGAAACTGAGGCGTTCAAGCTGGAATCGTAGCGCGCAGCGACCGTCGCGCGCGGCGCGCCATCGCCGACGCCCGCAACGGCGGCGCGAAACCAAACATCTTCCGCGCCTGTCCCGCGGATCAGCGCGAGCGCGAGATCGGCGGCGGCGCGTTCGCCGCGTGCGGCGGCGCAGTAGGCGCGCAAGCGCAACAGGAAGGTCGGCGGCGTTTCGGTTTCCGCGAGTCGCCCGCGCGTGCAGGCCTCGGCGCGGCGTCCGCGCGCGAGTTCGGCTTGGGCCGCGTATTGCGCGATCGCGGGATCGTTCTGCGCCGCCGTCGCGCCCGCCGCCATCGTTGCAAGATCGTCGGCAAAGCCCATGCGCCCGAGTGCGGCGAAGCGTTTGCGCGCCGCTTCGGCTGCGCCATCGCCGCGCGGCGCTTGGCCGGCGGAGAGGAGAGCGCGACGCGCAAGCGCTTGCGCGGCGGGGGAGTCGATCGTGTTCGGCAGCCGGTCGAACAGCGCGCCCAGATGCGCCGCCTCGCTCTCACGCCACAATGCCGCAGGCAGCGCGCCCTGGCCGCGGTTCATCGCGCCCACGGTCCAGCCATCGAGTTGCGTCAACGGCGCGCTCTCGATGGCGGCGTTCGGCGCTTGCGCGGCGGCTTGATAGAAGAACGCGCCCACACCGCCGGCAATGGCGGCGATCAAGGGCGCCCACGTGCGTGCTTTCATGACGGGGCCCGCTATTTGAACGCGTCCGGCAGTTCGATGCGCATTTCGCGCGGCTCGGGTGCGCGGCTATCGGCCTGAACGAAGAAGAACACGAAGCCGCCGATCAGGACCGCGCCGGCCACGCCCAAAATCGCCACGCGATTGAGCGGCGTTCCGCTAGAAAAACGACTCCGGCGGCGGCGGCGTCTGAACATCCCAATCCTTCGGCAAATCGCGCGCGAATCACATGGCGTTGCGATGAGCCGAGATTGCCCCCAAAATGTGGCGAGTTTCCAGCCCGCGCGTTTACCATGCGGCTCCGCTTTGGCGGGCTGGAGTAGAGGTGAGAACGTGACGCGCCCCGAACGGGACCAGGCTGAGATCGGCGAACGTGAGAGCGCCGAAATCCGCACGCTCGCCGCGCATCTCAAGATCGACCGGCCGATCGCGCTTGTCGGGCTCATGGGGGCGGGCAAGACGACGGTTGGGCGAAGGCTAGCCGCGGCGCTGCAATTGCCGTTTGTCGACGCAGACGCTGAGATCGAGCGCGCCGCCCGCCTCACGGTCGCGGAAATCTTCGAACTGCACGGCGAGGCCGAGTTCCGGCGCGGCGAGCGCGGCGTGATCGCGCGCCTCCTCAACGATCCACCGCACGTGCTCGCGACGGGCGGGGGCGCCTTTATCGATCCCGCGACGCGCGCGCTTGTGAAGGAGAAGGCGATCTCGGTTTGGCTCAAAGCGCCGCTCGAAGTGCTGATGCGCCGCGTGGAGAAGCGCGAGACGCGGCCGCTGCTCAAGAACGGCGATCCCGAAGCGACGATGCGCAAGCTGATGGAGGATCGCTATCCGATCTACGCCGAGGCCGACCTCACGGTGGAGTCCACCAACGCGCCGCACACAGCATCCGTCTCGTCCGTGCTCGACGCGCTGGCGACGAAGTTTGGGGCTGCGCCATGAGCGCTGAGACGGTGCGCGTCGGTCTCGGCGCGCGCGGATATGATATCTTGATCGGGCCTGATCTCGTCGTGCAGGCGGGCAAGCACATTGCGCCGTTCGCGCCAAGCGGGCGCGTGTTCGTGGTGACGGATGAGAACGTCGCGCGTCATCATCGCGCTGGGCTGGAAGCGGGGCTCGCCTCGAGCGGCCTCACGCACAAAACGCTGGTGTTGCCGCCGGGCGAGGCGATCAAAAGCTACGCGGGCCTCGCGCAAGTGTGCGATTGGCTGATCGCGGAAGGCGTGTCGCGCAAGGATATCGTGGTCGCGTTCGGCGGCGGCGTGATTGGCGATCTCGCGGGTTTTGCGGCTGGGATCGTCAAGCGCGGCGTCGACTTCGTGCAGATTCCAACGACACTGCTGGCGCAAGTTGATTCCAGCGTCGGCGGCAAAACCGCAATCGACACCCAGCACGGCAAGAATCTTGTCGGGCTCTTCCATCAGCCGCGCTTGGTGTTGGCCGACTTGTCGGTTCTGAAGACGCTGCCGGAACGCGAACTGCGTTGCGGCTATGCGGAGATCGTGAAGTACGGCCTGATCGACATGCCGGATTTCTACGATTGGTGCGAAGCAAACGCTGTGCGCATCATGGCGGGCGATCCCGAAGCGCTCACCTACGCGGTGAAGCGCTCGGTTGAAGCCAAAGCGCGCGTCGTCGCACTCGATGAGCGTGAAGAGGGGCCGCGCGCGCTGCTCAATCTTGGGCACACATTTGCGCATGCGCTCGAAGCCGAGGCGGGCTTCGACGGCGCGCTGCTGCACGGCGAAGCCGTGGGCGCGGGCATGGCGCTCGCGTTCGATCTTTCCGCACGACTTGGTCTCTGCGAGCGCCAGGAGAGCGCGCGCGTGGGCGATCACCTTGCGCGCATGGGCTTTGCAACCGATCTCAAGGCCGCGCCCGGCGGGCCGTACCGATCTGACGCGCTGATCGCCGCGATGGCGCATGACAAGAAGAACGCGCCCGGCAAGCTGACGCTCATTTTGGCGCGCGGCATCGGGCGCGCGTTTGTGGACAAAGACGCGTCCGCGCAGGAAGCGCGCGCGCTTTTGAAGGAGAAACTCGGCGAATGAGCCTTACCGTCATTCTGACTGCCGTCGGAATCGCAGCGCTTCTCGCCGTTGTTCTCGCGATCATCTCCGGCTTCTTCTCTGCCGCCGAGACGGGGCTGACGGCTGCGTCGCGCGCGCGCATGCACCAATTGGAGAAGGACGGCAGCGCCGGCGCAAAGGTTGTGAACAGCCTCTTGGAAACGCGCGAGCGCACGATCGGCGCGTTGCTGCTCGGCAACAATCTGCTCAACACGCTGGCCGCGGCGCTCACGACATCGCTGCTCGCCGCGCCGCTTGGCGATTTCGGGGTCGCGGTGGCGACCGGGGTCACGACCGTGATCGTGCTGATTTTCGCGGAAGTTCTGCCGAAGACGTACGCGATCGCGTTCCCGGATAAGACGGCGCTGGCGATCGCACCGGCAGCGCGGTTTTTCGTGTGGGTGCTCTCGCCGATCGTGACGGCGGTGCAGTTCATCGTGTCGAACACGTTGCGGCTGTTCGGCGTCACCTCGAACACGGCGCCGGATGCCTACGCCGCGGCGGAAGAAATCCGAGGCGCGGTGGAGCTGCACGCGGAAGAAGGCGCGGTCGAAGCGGATGTGCGCGACCGGCTTCGCGGCGCCCTCGATCTCTCGGACCTGACCGTCGAAGACGTGATGATCCACCGCAAGGCGATCCGCATGATCGACGTCGATCTGCCGCCGCGCGAAATCATCGCGCAGGCGATGGCGAGCTCGCACACCCGCCACCCGCTGTTCAAGGACGATCCGGACAACATCGTTGGCGTGCTGCATGCGCGTGACCTGTTGCGGGCGATTTCCGAAAAGGGGCGCGACGGCGTCGTCGTCACGGAGGTGGCGCGGCCTGCGTGGTTCGCGCCGGATACGACGAGCGCGGAAGATCAGCTCGCGGAATTTCTACGCCGGCGTGAGCATTTCGCGCTGGTGGTCGATGAATATGGCGCGCTCAAAGGCCTCGTGACGCTGGAAGACATTCTCGAAGAGATCGTCGGAGACATCAAAGACGAGCACGACATCGCGGTGCA
>CAZXNY010000240.1:0-4773 GCA_964642205.1 uncultured Caulobacteraceae bacterium | reverse complement strand
GACCTCGCCGCGTTGCTGATCGTGGAAGGGTGCCTGCCGATGATCGCAGGCACGCAGCCGCGTGTCGCAGCGCCGGCGGGCACGCCGCTCTCGGCGGGTGAGCGCAAAGCTGCTGGCTTTGAGGGACCTGGCGTGACGATGCGCTACGCGACGGGCGCGGGCGATGTGATCGCGGACTTTGGCGCGACGACCGCGACGGTGCGTTTGCCCGAGGGCGAGATCGCGCCGGCGCTCGATGCGATCGACAAAGCCGTTCTGAACGCGCCGGGCGATACGCAATCGGCCGAAGAGGCGAACGGACTGGCGGGCGCAAAGCTCCGGACCTATTTCGTGCGCGTAAGCGCAGAGCGATATGCGCGCGTGGCGCTGGTGATCCCGGCCGCGGCGCACGGCGTTCTGGAAGCGCGTGTGACCGGTCTGGCGGCTGTTGGGTACGCCTCCGGCGGCGTCGCCGCGCCGACTGCATGAGTTTCGATATTTCGCCGCGGGCGCATCGGCTTGCCGCTCGCGCCAACCTGTCCTAATCGGAGCCCATGATGGCCGATAGACTTCATTTCTCGCTGGTTTCGCCCGAGCGCGAGCTCTTCAACGGCGACGTGGACCAAGTCGTCGTGCCGGGCGCCGAGGGCGAATTTGGGGTGTTGCCGGGCCACGCGCCGGTGTTGTCGATCATCAAGCCGGGCGTGCTCCGCGTGATCGATGGCGCCAATACGCGCCGCATCTTCGTCAACGGCGGTTTCGCCGACGTGACGCCAGACGGGCTTACCGTGCTCGCGGAAGAAGCGCTCGATCTCGCGGACGCCGACATCAGCGCTGCTGCGCTCGATCAAGAGATCAAGGACGCCAGCGAAGACCTGCGCGACGCGACCAATGACGGTGCGCGCGCCGTCGCCAGCGCGAAAATCGCCCGCGCCGAAGCGCTCAAGGCCGCGCTTGGCGCGCGCACGGCCGCCGCGCACTGACGTTCGCGTTGCGGCCGGCTAGTCTGGCCGGCGCATGATCCATCCGCATCTCTGGCCGGCCGTTATCGGCGCCGCCGTGGGCTTCCCGCTGCTCGCCGTGGCGGCGATCGCCGTGGTGCGGGCGTGGCCAAACCTTTCGCGCAGACGCCGCATTGTCACGTTCAGCGCGCTCGCCATCCTTGAGCTTGCGTACTGGCTGAACGTTTATGCGTGGCTGATCGAGCCGAACATGCTCGTGGTGCGGCGCCTGACGATCGAGAGCGCCGAGTGGCATGGCCCGCCGGTCACGATCGCGGCCCTGGGCGACATTCACCTTGAGAGCCCGCACATGAACGCGACGCGGCTTCAGAGCGTCGTACAGCGAACCAACGAACTGCGGCCGGACATGGTTGTGCTGCTCGGGGACTACGTTCCGGGCCATACGCCGAAGGCAGAACGCCCGCATGACGAACAAGCGCGCATCGAATCCGGTCTCGCTGTACTCGCGGCGCTAACGCCGCGCCTGGGCGCCATCGCCGTGATCGGCAATCACGACGTTTGGTACGGGCGCACCGAAATTACGGACGCGCTGCAGAACGCGGGCGTCACGGTTTTGTGGGATCGTCACGTTGTGCTGCGTGATGGCGAACATGAGTTCGTCGTCGCCGGTATCGCCGACCCGATGACGCATGGGGGCGATCTTCCCGCCGCGCGCGACGGCGCGCCCGAAGGCGAGGATATGATCGTGCTGATGCACGGGCCCGATCCGTTTGCGGCCGGCGCGCATGGCGCCGCGCTTACGTTCGCCGCGCACACGCATGGCGGCCAAGTCTATATCCCATTCGTTGGCCGCCCAGTCGTTCCGTCTAACTACGGCGAACGCTTTGCGCGCGGTCTGATCGTGGAGAACGGCGCGCCCCTGTTCGTCACGAGCGGAATTGGCACGAGCGCGCTGCCTGTGCGCTTTATGACGCCGCCGGAGATCGCGTTGATCACGTTGTGCGCGCCGGGCGATTGCGCGCTGCGTCGGCGGCAAGAAGAACGACGCGAAACGCCGGAAACGCCGTCGCAGTTGAGCGGCTAGGCGCCTTCTTGCACGCCAAGGCCGAAGAAGCCGAACGGCTTGCGCTTCGGGCGCGCTTCCGCCGCGCGCTCGGCGATCCAATTGAGCGCAAGGCTGGAAACGTCTTCGTGCTCCGGCTCGCCGATGAGCCAATGGCTCATGCCTGGAAACTCGTGAAACTGCGCTTGTCCGCTTGGGAAGCGGTTCACGATCCGGCGCACGGTTGATGACGGATTGACGCGATCACGTCCGCCGGCGATCGCAAGCACCGGCGCGCTGATTTTGTAGACGGGCGCCGTCGAGGCCATCGAGTGATCGAGCCACCATTGCACCGCTTCGCGCACCGCGCGGCCGCTCTCGGGCACGAAGCGCGCGAAGGCATGGCGCGCATCTTCGCGCGAAAGCCGGTCGAGCGTGGTGTTGCGCGCAACGCGGAAATCCGGCGCAATTGGCCGATTCCAATAATCGCCGAGCAGCGCGAGACCGAAGGAATTGCCGTGCTCGTCGAGCGTCGTCGGCAGCACGCCCCACGGTGCGCTCGGTGCGACTAGCACAAGCGCCGCCGTCGGCGTGTGCATTGCGGTCAGTTGTGCAACAAGGCCGCCGAGCGAATGGCCGATTAGGATCGGCGGCGCGGAGAGGCGGCGCACGTAATGAATGACCGCGTCGGTATAGTCGTGCAGCCCCGACTGCGCGAGGCGTTCGAGGTCTGCGCCGCGTTCGTGGTGCGGCAAGCTCGGCGCGTGCGTTTCGTAGCCGGCTGCTTCGAACGGCGCGCGAAACGCATCGAACGCCCAGCCGCCGCAAAATGCGCCGTGCACAAAGACGACAGGATTGGCGCGGCGGCTCACGCGGCCTGCGCCTCATCGGCATGCACAAGGCACGGCGCGTTCCCCGCGCGCCCGATCTTCGTGCTCATGCCGTGCCCCCCGCCGCGTACTTCGCAAACCGGCGCGCCACCTCCTCATAGACGGCGCGCTTGAACGGGATCACCAGATCGACAGCTTGATCGAGCGGGGCCCAGCGCCAATCGGAGAACTCCGGCGTGTGCGCGTCAAGCCGAATATCCGAATCCCGTCCATGAAAGCGGAACGCGAACCATTTTTGGCGTTGGCCCGCGAACCGGCGCGCACGAAAGCGCGCAGCGCCAGGCGTGTCGGTCGGCACGTCGTAATAGAGCCAGTCCGGCAGCTCTTCGAGCAGGCGCACATGCTTTGCGGCCACGCCGGTTTCTTCCTGCAACTCGCGAAAGGCGGCGATGGCGGGCGTTTCGCCTGCATCCATACCGCCTTGCGGCATTTGCCACGAATACGGCGTGTTCTCCGCGCCCGCGCGTTTGCCGAGGAAGACGAGCCCTGTCTTGTGAAACATGGCGAGACCGACATTGGGGCGGTAGCGGTCGGGATCGTGCTCTGTCATCGCCGCGGCGTGGCGCGCGCGTTCAACACAGCCGAAGCGGGCGCAAGCTGATAGCCGCGCGTGCCGATGGCGTTCGCCCATTCGCTGATCTGCACCATCGTGACAGGGTAAGCGAAACCGGCCCCAATCGCGCTGCCGTTCTGCAGCGCCAGCGCTTCGAGATTGAGCAATTGCTCGTCGATCGCGTCGGCTTCGCGGCGTGCGTCGATGATGCGGTCTGCGGCCGTGTTCGGCAGCCCTGCGCGCGCGGCTTCCACGCTGAGCGCCGTGCGCTGGCCAATGCCGGTCGATATGAAGGAAAGCCCACGACGGCGCAGCTGCGCGACGACAGGCTGGCTCGCAGTAGCCGACGCAGCAAAGCGCGCGCCTTGATAGTTCGTGACCCCAAAATAGCCCGCGCCGCGCGAGAGCAGGTTTTCCAGGCGCTCGATGTTCTGCGTGGCGTTGCCGCTCGCCATCAGCGTTTGCGGGCCAGTGTCGTCGGCTTCCGGGTCGAATGGCTCCATTGGCAGTTCAAGCATCACTTCGTGGCCGCGGGCGCGCGCCCGGTCGATCCAGGACTGCAGGTTCGCCGCGTAGGGCACAAAGGAGAGCGTGACCTCCGGCGGAAGCTCATCGATCGCCTGGGTGGTCGCACGGGCGTTGAACCCCAGGCCCCCGACGATGATCGCGATCTTCGGGCGGGTCTGGTCGCCGGTGAAGGGGCGGGCGTAGGCGCGGAGCGGCGTGCGCCCGTCGCTGGCGACGATCGGGAGCGGGCCGAGCGGGCCAGCGGCGGTCAGCCCCGCGATGGGCGCGCGCGGCAGCGGTCGTGGGGCTGGGCGGCCCGGCGTGGAGCCCGCGGCATCCACCACCGCGACGCGGAGTTCGCCCTCGCCCGTCCCGTCTGCTGGGGCGTTGGCGCTCGGCAGCTCGTCCAGTGGCGTCATCGCGAACATCGGATCGAGTTCGCCGCCGGGATCGACCGCAACATCGGAGAACGAGACGTGGGGCGCGGCGTCCGCGTGGGCAGGGCCGGGCGAGAGCGACACGATACGGCGCGGGCCTGCCGCTGTCGGATCGCCAAAGACCTGGATCGCGCCGAATCCGGCTGCGCCGAGGACAACCGCCGCCACGCCCGCCAGCACAGGCTGAGGGATCGCCGCCAGGCGCGGCCCCTTAGGGGCAGACCGCGCAGCCATCGGCGATTTGGGTCGATTTTCGCGGCGTAGGAGACGGCGAATCACGCCGCAAACAATGGCTGAATCCGCCTCCCGCGTCACCTTGCGCGGACGCGCTAGGCCGGGGCGAAAACCGTTAACAAACAAGCCCCGGCGCGCGCCGGGGCTTGTGGTTAGACGTTAATGTTTG
>CAZXNY010000239.1:1871-4787 GCA_964642205.1 uncultured Caulobacteraceae bacterium | reverse complement strand
TCTCCTTCGGCGCGCGCGCGGAAGGTTTGGACATCGACACGCTGGTGGACGATCTGGCGGCAAAAGCCGCCTAACCCGCAAAGGAAGCGCAAGAAGCGCTCATGCAATCGACCGCACATACCGAAGCGCTTGGGCTCGCCGGCGATCTGCCGGGGCTGCTCTTGGACGCACGCCGCCTTGCCGCCGCCGCGCCGGGCGTGCACGGGCGCCGGCGTGCGGGCCAAGGCGAAGCGTTTTGGCAATACCGCGACCACCGCGCCGAAGACGGCGCAAAGCTTGTCGACTGGCGCCGCTCGGCACGCGGCGAGCGGCTCTATGTGCGTGAGCGCGAACGCGAAGCGGCGCAGACGTGCTGGTTCTGGGTCGATCGCGACGCGGGCATGGATTGGACGTCGAGCGATGCGCGGCCGACGAAAAAGTATCGCGCGCTGACGCTCTGTCTCGCGCTCGGCATTTTGCTGACGCGCGGCGGCGAGCGCATCGGCGCGCTTGGCGGCGTGACGCGCGCAGGCCCGCGCGCGGTCGATCGGCTCTCACTCGATCTTCGCGATGCGCCGGTTGAGCCTTCCGCGCCCAGCACGCGCACGGTCGTGGTGTTCGCTAGCGATTTTTACGCGCCGGTCGAAACGTGGCGCGCGCGTCTTGCGGCGGCAGCGAGCGTCGGCGCAACCGGCGCGCTACTGATGATTGCCGATCCGGCAGAAGAAGATTTTCCGTATCGCGGCCGCACGCTGTTTCATGAGCCGGGCGCTGGGCGCCAGCAGGCTTTGATCGGGCGCGCGGAAGCCGCGAAAGAGCTGTACGCCGAGCGCTTGGAAACGCACCGGCGCAGTTTGCGCTTGATGGCGGCATCGCTCGGCTTTCCCGCGCTGCTCCACCGCACCGACCATACGGCCGCGCCCGCGCTCTCGATGTTGGCGGCAACCGTGTCTGAGCATTTCGCGTGAGCGACACATGACTCTAGGCCCGATCGCATTCGCCGCGCCGTGGGCGCTGCTCGCGCTCGTGGCGTTGCCGGCGCTGTGGTGGCTGCTGCGCGCGACGCCGCCGCCGCCGCAACGCGCGGTGTTTCCGCCAGCGCGCCTGTTGCTTGGATTGAAAACGGAAGAGCAAAGCCGCGAACGCGCCCCACTCTGGCTCGTGCTCCTGCGCGCACTGATGGCGGCGCTGATGATCATCGGCTTTGCGCGCCCTTCGCTCGCGCCCGAGGCCGCTGCAATCGCCGCGAGCACTGGGCGCACGCTGATCGTGATCGACGATGGTTGGACAAGCGCACCGTTCTGGACAGACGTGCGCAATTCGGCGATGGCCGCCGCGCGCGAAGCGGAAAGCGCGGGCGGCGAGGTGTTTATCTTGCGCACTGCGCCGCAGATCCGCGCGCAAGACATGGGCGAAGCGCTCACCGGCGCGGACGCGCGCGCGCGCCTGGCGCAACTCGATCCCTCCGCGTGGCGCCCGAACCGCGCGGACGCCGCGCGGCGCATCGAGAGCGTGCAAGGCAATTACTCGCGCATTGTTTGGATCACAGATGGCCTCGCGGATGAGGGCGCCAATGACTTGGCGCGCGTGCTCACATCGAAAGGGCCCGTGACGGCGCGCCTTCCGGCGCGAACGGCGCGGGCCGTCACAAGCGCTTCGATCTCCTCCTCTGGCGTCGAGATCGAAGTGCGCCGCGGGCCGGGCGGCGGCGATGAGAGCGCTGTCGCAGCTGAAACCGCGCAAGGCCGCTCGCTCGGCGCGGCGGAGCTGCGGTTCACGGGCGACGTTGGCCGCGCCACCATCACGCTGCCGCCGGAAATCGCGCAACGCACCGCGCGCGTGCGCATCGTGGGTGAACAGAGCGCCGGCGCGGTGCGGCTGATGCCGGAAGGCGCGGCGCGGCCGCGCGTCGGGCTTGTCGATGCATCCGGCGAAGGCCAGCCGCTGCTGAGCGAGCTCTATTACGTCGATCGCGCCCTGCAGCCTTATGCGAGTCTGCAGCGTGGCGAGGTGCGCGACCTCATCGATGCGGGCGTGCAAGCGCTGATCCTGCCGGACGCAAGCCGCCTTGCGCCGACCGACCGCGAAGCCGTCGAAGCATGGCTCAACCGTGGCGGCTTGGTGGTGCGCTTCGCTGGGCCGCGTTTGGCGAACGATGCGGATGAGCCACTTCCTGTTCGGTTGCGCCCAGGCGCGCGCGCGATCGGCGGCGCGCTGGCGTGGGAGCGGCCGCAACGCATTGCGCCGTTCGACGCGGAGAGCCCGTTCGCGGGACTGACGCCGCCAGCGGATGTCGCCGTGCGCCGCCAAGTGCTCGCCGAGCCTTCAAGTGCGGCGCAAGCGCGCGTGTGGGCGCAACTGGAAGACGGCTCGCCGCTTGTGACGGCTGCATCGCGCGAGCGCGGGCTGGTCGTGCTCTTTCATGTTGGCGCGGGGCCAGATTGGTCGGACGTGCCGCTCTCTGGCCTCTTCGTCGACATGTTGCGGCGGACGCTGGCGTTTGCGGGCCGCGCCGAAGGCGCCGGCGAACGCGATCAAGCGGCGGGGCCTTACGTGCCGCAGCGCCTGCTCGATGGCTACGGCGCGCTCGAACCCGCCGACCGCGATGCGCCGCCGGTGCTCGCTGAAGCGTTTCTGCGCGCACAAGCGGGGCCGCATTCGCCGCCCGGCATTTACGAACGCGCGGGCATTTCAGGCGCGATCGATGCAGCGAGCCCAAGCGAGCCGCTCGCACCGCTCGTTCTGCCCAGCAACATCGCGCGCGCGGGTTTGGCGGCGCGCCTGGAACGCCCACTTGGCGGCCTATTCCTAGGACTGGCCGCTGCTTTGCTCGCGATCGATTTGTTCATCGCGCTCTTCCTCGCGGGGCGCCTGCCGCAATTCCTGCGCCGCCGCGCCGCCGCGCCGTTGGCGCTTGCGCTCGCCGCGCTTACGCTC
>CAZXNY010000239.1:0-1771 GCA_964642205.1 uncultured Caulobacteraceae bacterium | reverse complement strand
ACACTCAATCTGCGGCTCGCTTATGTGCGCACAGGCGATGCGCGCATCGACGGGCGCTCGCGCGCGGGCCTTGAAGCACTGACGTACATGTTGCGGGACCGCACGTCCGTCGAGCCCGGCGATCCGATTGCCGTCGATCTCGCGCGCGACGATCTCTCGGCGTATCCTTTTCTCTATTGGGCGGCGCCAGAGTCTCCTGCGCCGTTGTCCGACGCCGCGCTAGCAAATCTGGATCGCTATCTGCGGCTTGGCGGCCTCCTACTCCTCGACACACGCGACGCGTCGCGCACCGGCGGCGGAAATCGCCCGGCGGCTGTTCTGCTTCGCGGGCTCGATGCGCCGCCGCTTGAGCCCGTAACCACAGATCACGTCGTCGCGCGCGCGTTCTATCTCTTGCGCGCTTTTCCAGGCCGCAACGTCTCGACGCGTTTGTGGAGCGAGAGCGCGAGCGCCACCGAAGCGCGTGACGGCGTCGCGTCGCTCTTTGTCGGGGACGGCGACTGGGCGAGCGCGTGGGCGAGCGATAGCGGGCTCGCCAACGGCGCGCGCCAACGCGAACTCGCGCTGCGATTTGGCGTGAACCTCGTGATGGTCGCGCTCACCGGCAACTATAAAGCCGATCAAGTGCACATTCCCGCGCTGCTCGAGCGCATGGGCCAGGAGCGCCGCCGATGATCGGCGCATTCCGCGTTGGCTGGGATCCGTCGCTGCCATGGGCGTGGATCATCGCGCTCGCGATCCTCGCCGCGATCACGCTCGCGGTTTACACGTGGCGGCGCGGCGGCGCGCCGATCACGCGTGCGCTCGGCATTTTGCTCATACTCATCGGCATCGCGCAGCCGCAATGGGTGCGCGAACGGCGCGAACCAGCGAACGACATCGCACTCGTGCTGATCGATCAAAGCGAAAGCCTGGCGCTTGCTGGCCGCGCCGATGCGGCGCAACGCGCCGGCCAGCGCATCGCCGAGCAACTTGGCCGCGAAGAAGGTCTCGACGTGCGCGTGCGCACCGTGCGCGGCGGACCGGATGGGACGATGCTCGCGGGCGCTCTTGAAGACGCCCTTGCGGATTTGGACCGCACACGCGTGGCCGGCGCGATCGTATTGACCGAAGGCCAGGTCGCCGATCCGCCGGAAGACGCACGGCGCTTCTCGCAATCGGGACCGATCCACACGCTGATCGTCGGCGATCCCAATCGCGGCGACAGGCGGCTTGAGCTGATCTCCGCGCCGACCTTCGGGATCGTGGGCGAGCCGATGCGCATTCGCGCGCGCGTGACCGATCCGAGCAACGGCACCAGCGTTTCCGTGCGCGTCTCAGTCGATGGCGCGGAGGCGCGCCGCGTGACTGTGCGCGCCGGACAGGAATTCGACGTCGACGTCGTTACCCCGAAGCGCGGGCCGAACATGATCGTGGTCGAGGCCGATCGTGGGCCGCGAGAGATTTCGCTCTCGAACAACCGTATTGCGTTTAGCGCCGTGGGCGTGCGCGACCGGCTGCGTGTTCTCTTGGTGACGGGCGAGCCGCATGCAGGCGCGCGCGTGTGGCGCAACCTGCTGAAGAGCGACCCGGCGGTCGATCTCGTGCACTTCACGATTTTGCGCCCGCCCGAGAAGCAAGATTTCACGCCGCTCGATGAACTCGCGCTGATCCCGTTCCCGACCGAAGAATTGTTTGTCGAGCGGCTCGACGAATTCGATCTCATCATTTTCGACCGCTATCGCCGCCGCGACATTCTCTCGCCGGTCTATTTCGACAACATCGCGCGCCG
>CAZXNY010000238.1:0-4835 GCA_964642205.1 uncultured Caulobacteraceae bacterium | reverse complement strand
CATGCGCGTCATCACGCGCATCGAGAGCGCGACGTAGCCGCTGTCCGTGATCTCGACGCCCAATGCGGAAATCTTCGAGCCGAGCGGGCCCATGCAGAACGGCACGACGTACATTGTGCGGCCGCGCATCGAACCTTTGAAGAGGCCGCCCAGCTTTTCGCGCATTTCGGACGGTTCGAACCAATTGTTCGTCGGGCCCGCGTCTTCTTTGTTGTTCGAGCAGATGAACGTGCGGCTTTCGACACGCGCCACGTCGCGCGGATCGGACGCGGCGTAGAACGAGTTCGGGCGCTTTTTTTGGTTAAGGGGCTTTAGCGTGCCCTTCGCAACGAGATCGGCGGCGATCGCGTTGAACTCTTCGTCGGAGCCATCGCACCAATGCACGCGATCGGGTTCGGTCAGCGCGGCAATGTCACGTACCCAAGCGATCAGGCGCTCGTGTTTCGTCGGCGCGGCGTCGAGCCCCGGCGGCACGTTGGTCATGTGTGAATCCTTCGCCTCACTTGAACTCGGGAGGCTCGCATGCGCTGCGCCCCAAGTCGAACCCCACTAAAAATCCCGTAGCCCGGTTTTGGGGCTTTCTTCCGCTAACGTCACCCGTATTCGCTGCGCGCGCGCGCGTTAGCCGCAGTGCAATTCACAAGCCGCCGTGAAGATACCGGTGTCAGAGGGTAGTGGAGCGCCGAGTCGATTGCAGGCGCTCCCAGATGGGCCGCCTTGCGCCACGCAGGCGCGCCGATTCGTCGACCCGGACGCCGGCGGACTGTGCGGGGAACACACCACGAACATGGTGAATGCGCGCCGCAGTTCCATCCGGTGTTGCCGAAAGATCGTAGGTGTAGCATACTATTGACCAAGCCATCGGTTGTCGGCGCAAACCGCCCGGTTGGTTACAAAATCATCGGCGCATAAGCGCCGAGGGGGAGGATAGCGATGAAGACCAAGAGCGCACTGCGCTTTCTGACGGCGTCCGCCACGATCGCATTGACGATGGGCGGCCAGGCATTCGCGCAGAGCGCAGAGGACTCCGCCGACGAGATCGTCGTTACCGGTTCGGCTATTCGCGGCGTGGCAGGTACGGGATCGCCCGCGGTCTCGATGAGCCGTGAAGAGATTCAGGCATCGGGCGTCGCGACGTCGAGCGATATGCTGCGCGCGATTCCGCAAATTCTCTCGATCGGCGCGGATGAAAATCGCCTTGGCGGCGCGCAGGACGCAGCCGCGAACACGACGCGCACCTCCGCCATCAACATTCGCGGTATCGGCAACGAAGCGACGCTGCTGTTGCTGAACGGCCGCCGGCTTGCGCCAAACGGCGTGATCAAGGCGCTCTCAGATCCGAACGTTATTCCTTCTTCGGCTATTGAACGGTTGGAAGTCGTGGTCGATGGCGCGTCGGCGATCTACGGATCGGACGCTGTCGCGGGCGTGGTGAACCTGATCACGCGCCGCGACTTCGATGGCGCTGAAACAACGGTGCGCTACGGCTTCGGTGACTCGATCGATCAAACCGTGTTCAGCCAAACGCTCGGCCTCAGCTACGGCGACTTCAGCTTGTTCGCCGCGTACGAACACAACGAACGTTCGCGCCTCGAAGCTGCCGATCGCGCCGAATTTGCGTCGCAGAACCGCACATCGCGTGGTGGAACCGATGCGCGCACCAATCTGGCGCAGCCCGGCAACATCGTGAGCGGCGCCACGCGCTATCCATTGCCCAATGGCGCGGGCACGGGCATCGCGCCGGCATCGCTGGTCGCGGGCGCGGCGAACCGCTTCGACGAAGGTCTCTACCCCGATCTTCTGCCGGATCAGGAACGCGACAGCGTGTTCGCCGATCTTCGCTGGCAGGCGACGAACAATCTCGAGCTTTGGGCGCAGGGCTTTTACACGCGGCGCTCGTTCGATGAGCGCACGATCCCGGCCTCGGGCACGCTCACCGTGCCGAACACCAACGCATTCTTCGTCGCGCCCGCCGCGCTTGGCGCGCCGGCGAGCGTGAGCGTCGAGTATCGCTTCGCGGCGGAGGATCCGAACCCCGAGCTGATCGGGTGGGAAAACGTGCAGCAAGGCGCGCTTGGTCTCACATATGATCTGCCCGGCGACTGGCAGATCAACGCCTACGCAAGTCACTCGATCAGCCGCGGCTTCCAGCGCCGCGAAGGGATCACCAATGGCGCCGCTCTGACAGCGGCGCTTGCGTCGAACAACGCGGCAACGGCGTTCAATCCGTTCGGCAACGGCTCGTTCAACGTCACAAACAATCCGGGTCTGGTGAACATCATCATGGCCGAGCGGGACACGTTCGGCACGTTCATCAACCAGGATTACGCGATCACGTTCGACGGCCCGCTGTTTGCGCTGCCGGGCGGCGATGTGCGTCTCGCGTTCGGCGTCGATCATCACGACAACGTCTTCCGGCAAACGCTCAACGCAACCAACGTGCTCGCCTCGGGCGCGAACCAGCCGAAATATGTTGCGAACGAACGGGATGTGCAGGGCGCGTTCTTCGAACTGTTCATGCCGCTGATCTCCGATCAGCCGTTCATCGAGAGCTTGGATTTCTCGATTGCCGCACGCTACGACCATTACTCGGACTTCGGCGACGCAGTGAACCCGAAGGTCGGTGTGATTTGGTCGCCGGTTGGCGATCTGTCGCTGCGCGCTAGCTACGGCACGTCGTTCCGTGCGCCATCGCTGGTCGACTCGAGCGCTCAGATCCACAACATCTTCATCCAGAACCTCAACCAGCCCGGTGGCACGGTGCGCGGCATCTTCCACAATGGCGGGCGCGCGGGCCTCGAGCCGGAAGACGCCGAAACATGGTCGGCTGGCTTCGACTATCGGCCCTCGGGCGCGCTCGAAGGGTTCGAACTCTCGATGACGTACTACGACGTCGAGTACACGAACCGGATCGACGTCGTGCCGAACACGGCGCTGAACTTGGCGGCGGTGTATGCGCCGTACATTCAACGCCGCCCGGCCGCCGGCGATGTTGCGGGCAATGCGGCGTTCAACGCGATCGTCGCGGCGTTCCTTGCCGATCCCGATCTGCAAAGCCCGGTCGAGGCGGTCAGCAACATCAACGCCATCGTCGATGGGCGGCGCGCCAATCTCGGCACGCTGATCCAGAAAGGCGTCGATCTCAGCATTGGCTATTCGTTCGAGTCGAGCATTGGCGATTGGCGCGTCGGTCTCGATGCGTCGCAGATCATGGAGCTTCAGCGCCAGGTTGCGGCGGGCCTTCCGTTGCTCTCGGTCGCCGATCGCCTCGATAACCCTGTCGATCTGCATGGCCGCGCGAGCCTTGGCTGGCGTCTCGGCGGATGGTCGGCGAATGCGTTCGTCAACTATCTCGACGGCTACATGAACACGGGCGTCACGCCGAACGTTGAGACCGACAGCTACACGACGGTCGATTTCTCGCTGGCCTATCGCTTTGGCGAGGGGTCGGGCGAGTTCCTCAACGGTTTCCGTATCGCGCTCAGCGGGCAGAATGTGTTCGATGAAGAACCGCCGATCGTGATCAACGGAACGTCCTCCTGGGATCGTCAGAACGTCTCGCCGATTGGGCAGTTCTTCGCGGTTGAGCTGTCGAAGGCCTGGTAGCGGCCTCTAAGCCGCGCCGAACAACACGCTTGCGCCTTCGTCGGCTGGCCCGACGGAGGCGCGCATGTGTCCGAACAGTTCGCGTCCAAAGCCGTGCTGTTGGTGTTTCGGGATCGGCGCTGCGGCGCGCGCCTTCAGCTCGTCTTCGCTGACCAGCACTTCCAGCACGCCTTCATGCGCGTCGATGCGGATCATATCGCCGCTGCGCACCTTTGCGAGCGCGCCTTCGACGCACGCTTCGGGCGTTACGTGCAGCGCGGCGAGCACTTTGCCTGAGGCGCCTGACATGCGCCCATCGGTCACGAGGCCGATCTTGAAGCCGCGGTCCATGAGCACGCCGAGCGTCGGCGTCAGGCTATGCAGCTCCGGCATGCCGTTCGCGCGCGGGCCCTGGAAACGCACGACCGCGATGAAATCGCGCTCCAGCTCGCCGGCTTTGAACGCGGCGAGCAATTCTTCCTGGTCGTGAAACACGATCGCTGGCGCCTCGACAACCTGGTGCTCGGCCTTCACGGCGGAGGTTTTGATTACCGCGCGACCGATCTTGCCTTTCACTAGGCGGATGCCGCCCTCCGGATCGAACGGGTCGCTTGCAGGGCGGAGAATGTCGCGATTGAGGCTCTCAGCCGTGCCTTCGCGCCACACCAGTTTCTCGCCATCGAGGAACGGCTCGTTTTGATAGGCGCGCATGCCCGTGCCCGCGACGGTTTGCACGTCTTCATGCGCAAGGCCGGCGTCGAGCAATTGGCGCGTGACGAACGCCATCCCGCCGGCGGCGTGGAATGCGTTCACATCTTCCGTTCCGCTTGGGTAGACACGCGCGATCAGCGGCGTGACGCGGGAGAGGTCGTCGAAATCTTCCCATGCGATGCGAATGCCGGCGGCGCGCGCCATCGCAACGAGGTGCAGCGTATGATTGGTTGACCCGCCGGTCGCGAGGAGCCCCGCCATGGCGTTGACGATGTTCTTCACGTCGAACACATCCGCCATCGCGCCTTGCTTGGCCTCGGCGAGCGCAACCGCGCGGCGCGCGGCCTCAGCGGTAAGCGCATCGCGCAGCGGCGTGTTCGGGTGCACGAACGCTGCGTTTGGTAGATGAAGCCCCGTCAGCTCCATCATCATCTGGTTGGAATTGGCCGTGCCGTAGAACGTGCAGGTGCCAGGGCCGTGATAGGATTTCATCTCCGACGCGAGCAGCTCATCGCGCCCGATCTTGCCTTGCGCGAAGA